>NZ_JBHYGG010000090.1:0-74128 GCF_051859125.1 Gemmata sp. | reverse complement strand
GGTCTCGGGGGAGAGGTCGCCGCGAGTCTTCGAGCGGCGGGTGAGGGGGTGCCACGCGAACGTCTCTGAGATGTCAGGCGCACGTGCTTTCTCCGGACCGCACACTGCAGAAAGCGAGACTCCAATGCCTGAGCACCCCGTTCAATACCGCCTGCCGCCGGCCGCCCAGACGCGGCTCCAAGAACTGCTCGACCGCCAGGATGCCGGCACCCCGCTCACCGAGGCCGAGCGCGGTGAAGCGGAAGGTCTGGTCGAACTGGCCGAGCGCCTCTCCCTCCTGCGGCTCCGGTCCGAGGCGTGACCCTCGGCCAATAAAAACGCCGGCGTCCGCCGGCTGAAGAAGTCGCCTCCTGGATGTTGCCGCGGGTCAACTCACGCGGCGGTCGAAGTCGGGGATCTGCGTGAACGCGATCCGCGTCGGGGCGCCGGTCTCGTACCCGGTCATCGCGCCGAGGTGGATCACGCTCGCGCCGAACTCGGCGTTCACCGCGTCCATCGCCCGCGACGCCTCCGCGGCCCGGCGGTCCGCCTCGAACAGCGACGGCGTCGAACTCCGCGCCGGCCGCAGTTCCGACAGCACCATCCCGACCTTGAACGGCACCCGGCCCTTCGGTCGTTCGTCCCACAGCCGCGCGACCGCCCGCAGGATCGTGAGCGTGTCCTGGCAGTGCTGGAGCCGGCACCCGACGGCCCACCCGCCCCGGCCCCACCCGCCGCCGGCCGCGGGCTCGTCGGCGAAGCTCAGCCCGACCGAGACGGCCCCGGCCCAGTAGTCGATCTTCCGCATCCGGGCGGCGGCCTTGTGCGTGAGCCGCACCAGGATGCCGTACGCTCCGGCATCGGTCCGCAAATCGGGCGGGAGGACGTGCGAGTGGCTCACCGTCTGCCGGCGGCCGGGCGGTTCGAGCACGTCCTCGCCGCGGAGCGTCCGGTGCCACCGCCCGCCGAGCACCTTGCTCCCCCACACCTCGGACAGCGCCCGCACCGACAGCCCGCACAGTTGCTGGACCGAGAACACGCCGAACAGGTTGAGCCGCCGCTCCATCCGCGGGCCGATCCCGGGGAAGTCGCGGAGCGCCAGCCCGTACAGCGATTGCGGCACGTCGCCGTCGCCGAGGATGGTCAGCCCGTTCGGCTTCTTCATGTCGGCGGCCATCTTCGCGAGGGTGACGTTCGGCCCGACGCCGATCGAGCAGTGCATCTGGTCCCCGGCCCGCTCGTAGATCGCCTTCTTGATCCTGTGCGCCAGCGCCGCGGCCCGCTCGGGCCTGCGCTCGTCGCCGGTGAGCCGGCACGACATCTCGTCGATCGACATGACGCGGTCGACGGGCAGGACCGAGCCGAGCGCGTCGAGGACGCGGTTGTGCGTGACGACGTACCGCTTGTGGTCGGCCTCGACGCACACGAGCCCGGGGCACATCCGCCGGGCCTCCCACACGGGCGTGCCGGTCTCCACGCCGAACGCCTTGGCCTCGTAGCTCGCGGCGATGCACGCGGTCGTCTCGGCCCGCGTCGGGATCACCGCGACCGGCCGGCCGCGGAGCTTCGGGTCGTGCTGCTGCTCGCACGAGGCGAAGAAGGCGTTCATGTCGAGGAACAGGTATCGGATCGGCATCTCGCGGCCCCCGGGCGCATGGTGTACAGATTGCCACATCATGGTTGTGCGCAACGATCGCGGTTCGGGCAAACGACTTGTCGGAAAGTTTTGCCGGAAATGTGCGCCGGGCGGCCGCGGCACCAGAAGCCCCAGGGTTGACAACCGCGGCCCCAGCGGACCCAGGGTTGACACCCTGGGGCCCCAGCGGACCCAGGGTTGACACCCTGGGCTACGCACTGCCGCCCCCTTCGGGGGCTCAATGCCTTGAGGGGCCGCGGGTGCCAACCCTGGGGCCGCTCCTCCGGGTCCGAACACGGCCGCCGGCACGCCCCTCTATACTGACGGGAGGAGGGGAGCGCATGCCGCGGGTCGTTCTGGCGATGAGTGGGGGCGTCGATAGTTCCGCGTCGGCCGTGTTGCTCAAGCGACAGGGGTACGACGTCGTGGGCCTGTTTATGCGAACCGGGGTCCACGACCACGGGGCCGCCGACGCGCGCCGCGAGAACAAGAAGGGGTGCTGCTCCGCGATCGACGCCGGCGACGCCCGCCGCGTTGCGGACCGCCTCGACGTCCCGTTCTACGCGCTCGACTTCGAGGCCGAGTTCGGGAAGATCATCGACTACTTTGCCGACGAGTACGCCAGGGGCCGCACCCCGAACCCGTGCGTCGTGTGCAATACCTGGCTGAAGTTCGGCCAGCTCTGGACGTTCGCGAAGCAACTCGGGGCGGAGTTCATCGCAACGGGCCACTACGCCCGCGTGGTCGCCGGCCCGGACGGCCCGGAGCTGCACCGCGGGCTCGACCCGGAGAAGGACCAGAGCTACGTCCTGCACGGCATCAAGCGCGAGGTGCTGCCGCACCTGCTGTTCCCCGTCGGCGGGTTCACAAAGGCCGAGATCCGGGCGGTGGCACGCGAGGCGGCGCTGGTCGGGGTCGCCGAGAAGCCGGACAGCGTCGAGATCTGCTTCGTGCCGAGCGGGAACCACACCGACGTGGTGCGCTCGCGGCGGCCGGAGGTCGCAACGGCCGGGGTGATCGTCGAGCGGGACGGGAGCGTGCTGGGCGAGCACGACGGCATCGACCGGTTCACGATCGGGCAGCGGAAGGGGCTCGGCGTCGCGGCCGGGAAGAAGCGGTTCGTGCTGGAGATTTTGCCCGGGACGAACACCGTGGTCGTCGGCGACCCGGAAGAATTGCTAGCTACGGGGCTCATTGCGTCGCGGATCAACTGGCTAACCGACGTCCCGACGGGTCCGCTGCGGTGCGAGGCGAAGATCCGCTACCGGCACGCGGCGGTGCCCGCAACGGCGACGCCGACACCCGACGGCGGGGCCGAGGTCCGCTTCGACGCGCCGCAAACGGCCGTCACCCCCGGCCAGGCGGTCACGCTCTACAGCGGCCCCCGCGTGCTGGGCGGCGGCTGGATCGAGGCGGCGGCACGGGGGTAGGCGCGGCTCGCAGGAGAGGGATTTCCCCGACAGGGGCAGCCGTGTGCTCAGAGGCCCGATTCGAAGATGCCGGAGTCGCCGCCGGTCTCGAACCCGAGCCGCACGGAATCACGCACTTCTGCCCACTCGGCGGTCTCGCCGTTGAGCATCCAGGCGCGGCGGAGCTCGGCCTCGACCTCGGCGAACGACCACAGGTCGAACTCCTCGCGGGACCGTTTCCCGAGGCGAAAGGCCCGCCGCAGCACCTCCGGGGACGCGAACTCCGGGTTCGGAACGTGTTCGCCGCCCAACGCGATCTCTTCGACGCTATCGTCCCGCGGGCCGTCCACGGCGTCCATGAAGCCCCTTTGCCGCCTGCGAACGGGCGAACCGCTCGATTGAATGCAATCGGTGTGCCGGTGCCCTGGAACGGCACCCCGTTCGCAAGGTCTCACTACCGAGGTGCGGTCCGGGCGACAAGTGTCGCGGGCCGCAGAACACTCTCTCAAGGCCGAAACCATGCGAGCTTTTAGTCTGATCTTCCTGATCGTGGTCGTGGCGGTGCTGGGCGCGCTGGCCTACGAGAACAATTACCCGACGACGATCTCGGCGTGGCAGTGGAGCGGGAGCGTGCCGTTCCCGCTCGTCGTCGGGGTCACGTACCTGCTCGGGATGCTCACCGGCAGCCTGCTCGTCTCGGCGGTGCGGCGGTCGTGGTACCGCGTCTCCGAGATGAACCGGGCGGCGTAAGTCGCGAGAGAAGCGATGGCACGCGGGTGACGCGGACCGAAGGCAGGATGAAGAGGATCAGAGAAGGATTCGTTCTCGGAACCGGGTCCTGTCCGATCCGTGTTGAATCCGGCTTCGGTCCGCGTCACCCGTGTGCCACCGCTTCGATCCCGGCCGGGACTCACGACGGCGGTTCGGCGAGTTGCCTCGCGTCGAACCCGCGGGGCAACAGGTCCCGCACGGTGAGCCGCTCGGTGCGGCCGGCGAGGTTGGCCAGGACCACCTCGGCGTCCGGCGCGAACTCCCACAGGATCTGCCGGCACGCGCCGCACGGCGGGGTCAGCGCCGCGGTGTCGGCGACCACGGCCACCCGCGTGAAGCGCCGGAACCCGCGGGCCACCCCCGCGAACACCGCCACCCGCTCGGCGCACGTCGTCAGCCCGTAGCTGGCGCTCTCGACGTTGCACCCGGCGATCACGGTCCCGTCCTCGGTTTCGAGGGCCGCGCCCACCTGGAACTTCGAGTACGGGGCGAACGCCCGGGTGCGGGCCTCGGTCGCGGCGGCGACGAGCGGGTCGGGGGTCACGCGAGTTCCTCGATTACGAGCGGCGCCCGGGGCGGCGGTTCGTCGGCGATGGTGAACGACTCTTCGAGCAGCGGCAGCGCCGCCACGAGCCGGGCGGTCGAGCGGTACCGCACGTCGTAGACCGCTTCGGCGGCCCGGACCTGGTCGCCGGGCTTCGCCAAGCACACGATGCCGACCGCGTGGTCGACGCCGTCCTCGGCCCGCTCGCGGCCCCCGCCCAGGACCATCGACGCGACCCCGACGGCCCCGGCGACCATCTCGGTGACGTACCCGGAGCGGTGCGCGACCACCTGCATCGACCGCGGGGCGGTCGGGAGCCGGGTGTAGTCGTCGAGGGTCCGCGGGTCGCCGCCCTGGAACTCGATGCACCTGCGGAACACTTCGAGCCCGGCCCCGCTGTGGAGCGCCGTCCGCACCTTCTGCGTCGCCTCGTCGGCGTCGGCCGCGAGCCCCGCGAGTTGGACCATGCGGGCCGCGAGGAGCACCGACAGGTCGGTGAGGTCGGCCGGGCCGTTCCCCTTGAGCGTCTCGGCGGCCTCGATCACCTCCAGCGCGTTGCCGACGAGCCGCCCGAGCGGCGCGTCCATCGCGGTGATGAGCGCCGCGACCCGGAGCCCGTTGGCGGTGCCCACGCGGGTGAGCGACCCGGCGAGGTCCCGCGCGTCGGCGAGCGTCTTCATGAACGCGCCGTGCCCGCACTTCACGTCCATCACCAGCCCCGAGATCCCCTCGGCGAGCTTCTTGCTCAGGATCGACGCGGTGATGAGCGGGACGCTCTCGACGGTGGCGGTGACGTCTCGCATGGCGTACAGCGTCTTGTCGGCCGGGGCGACGTCGGACGTCTGGCCGATCATCCCGAGCCCGACGCGGCGCAGGGCCGAGCGGAACTCGGACGCGGACAGCCCGACGCGGAACCCGGGGATCGCCTCGAGCTTGTCGAGGGTGCCCCCGCTGTGCCCGAGCCCGCGGCCCGACATCATCGGCACCACCACCCCGCACGCGGCCGCGAGCGGGCCGAGGACCAGCGAGGTCTTGTCGCCGACGCCGCCGGTGCTGTGCTTGTCGACCTTCGGGCCGGGCACGTCGGACAGGTCGAGGACCGTGCCGGAGTCGGCCATCGCCCGGGTGAGGTGCGCCGTCTCCGCCGGCGACATGCCGCGGAGCAGCGTGGCCATGAGCAGGGCCGAGAGCTGGTACGGGGCCCACCCCTCGCCGGTCGTGGCCCCGCGGACGAACGAGTCGATCTGGGCGCGCGTGAGTTCGCCCCCGTCGCGCTTCGTGCGGATGACGTCCACCGCCCGCATGGGTGCCCCGTGGCTACTGGTGCGTGTCGAAGTTCTCCCGCCGGCCGCGAGAACGCGGAAGCGATGGCACGCGGAGGACGCGGATCAAAGCCGGGATGTAACACGGATCGAACAAGACCGGGTTCAGAGAACGAACTCTTCTCTGATCCTCTTCATCCCTTCTTTGATCCGCGTCCTCCGCGTGCCATCGCTTCGATTCGGGTGCCTCCGCTTCTGCCCCGCGCGGCGCTACCCCTGCGGGTTGCGGTTCGTCTTCTGGTACGGCAGGCGGACGCCGCGGAAGAACACGTCGTCGGCCCGGAGGAGCCCCAGGGGGACATCATACCCGGCCTGCCCCGCGATCGTCATCACGTCGTCCTGGTCCACGCCGTCGCCGCTGGCCCCGAACCCGCCGATCAGCACGGACCCGCGGTACAGGGGCGCGGCCCCGGGGAAGAACACGACCCCGCTCTGGTTCAGCGGGTTGGACGCGCTGTGGAAGTTGGTGCCGGGGTTGAACGCGTCGTACCCGACCACGCTCCGGTACGCCGACGCCGGGAGCCGCGGGCCGACCTGGACGCCGTTGATGAGGCTCGCGCCGCCGTCGTTGAGCTGCGAGAACGGGCCGGGGGGGGTGCCGTCGATCCCCTCCGGGTACCGCGGGCCGGACAGGAACCGGAACGTCCGCGACTCGAACGCGGTGCCGGCCGGGATTCCGGGCAACTGGTCGGCCGCCTGGAGCTTCGCCGCGTTCGCGTAGTACGCCACGTTGCGGGCCTTCGCCACCGCCACGTCGAGCGAGAACACGGTCGCGTCCGGCTCGCGGTACAGGCCGACGATGTTGCCGTTGCGGTCGGCGACGGCGAACACCATCTTCGTCCGCGACCCGAGCGGGAGCCGGATCGCGGCCCGGGTCAGGTTCGCCTGGTTGATCCCCTGGTTGATGGTCCGCACCACGTCGGCCGCGGTGACCCCGGCCCCGTCGTGCGGCGCCACGAGCCACCCCTCGGGCACGGGGAGCCCGCTGCGGACGCGGGTCGGGTCGCCCGCGACGAGGGGCTGGTTCGTGCCGTCGGTGGGCGAGCCGCGGCCGACCGAGGCGCCGACCTGCGCCACCACGCCGAGGCCGGCGTTGCCGCCGGGGCCGAAGATGTCGAGGGTGATGCCGACGAGGTCGATGCGGCCGCTGGGCAGCCCGAACCCCGCGGGCACCGGGACGCCGCCGAGCGTGCCGACGGGCAGCGTCGCCACGCCCCCGATGGACGTGGTCGCCCCGCCGACCGCCGCGAACGCGATCCACTCGGCCTCGAGCGTCCGGTCCGGCTTCGACGGGTCGTACAGCGCGCTCAGGGACGAGTTCGACGCGGTCGCGTACCCGGTGGCCCCGGGGAAGAACACGCCGATGCCGCCGACCGCCTGGCCGTTCTTGAAGATCGGGACGCCGCCGGGGAGGGTCGCGATCCCGCGGCCCACGGCGATCGGGATGCCGTTGGCGGTCCGCGGGGCCACGCCCGACTCGACGCCGTAGGAGTCGGGCTCGAACAGCCCCTGGCCCGGCGGCACGAACGCGGGGTCAATGTGGAACCGCTCGGCGAGCTTCACGTCGTCGGGCGTGCCGATGATCCGGTCCGGGCCGGGGGCGTAGGTGCCGAGCCGGTTGGTGTGCTCGATCTGGAAGAGGTCCACCATCGGGGTGTTCGGCACGTTCGGGGGGAAGTGGGCCTTGGTCCCGACCGGCGCGACGAACCCCGGCCCGCGGACCGTCGAGTTCGGGAACGGGATGCTCGGGTTCGACTCGACCTCGCGCTGGGTGATCGTGGACTGGCTGATGAACTGGACCGTGCGGCTGGTGAGCGGGGCCTGGTTGTTGCCGAAGAACGCGCCGGTGCGGGCCAGCGACACGGCCCCGTCGATGGCGAACACGAGCTGCCGCGGGGTGCCGGTGACCGCGGGCGACACCCCGCTCTCGACGCGCACGCCGAGGATGCGGCCGTTGCGGTCGGTGATTGCGATGATCGCGTCGGTGCTGGCCGAGGCCGCCGCGGCCCGCTGGAGCAGCGCGCCCACCTCCGCGGCCGTGAGCGTCTGCTGGCCCGTCGCGGCCGCGGCCGGGACCGGCGGCGCGCCCGAGAGCGTCCGGTCGGCGGGGTCGGCCGCCACCGTGTCGGTCGGCTTCACCTTGTAGAGCGCGTCGGCCCCGGGGCCGCCGTTGAACGCCACGGGCCCGGCCCCGCCGACGAGCGCGTCGGTGCCGGGGCCGCCGAGGAGCGTGGCCGGCCCGCCCCCGGCCGCGAGCCGGTCGTCGCCGAACCCGCCACCGAGGTTGACCGGCTGCGTGATCAGGTCGCTGACGGTGACGGTGTCGTTGCCGTCGCCGCCGCGGATGAAGATGTCGGTGACCGCGGCCGACGGGGCGACGCCGATGCGGGCGGCCCCGTCCAGGACGACGATGTTGCTGCCCTCGGGGACGAGGCGGATGCGGTTGTCCGCGGGGTCGCCGATGACGGTGAGGGTGCCGGCCGACAGCCACGCCGCGGCGGGGAGGCTGCGGTCCTCGAGGGCCTCACAGCGGAGGAGCGTTCGACGGTTCGCGGTAGACATGCGGGTGTGCTTTCCGAGGCCCGCGGGGGCGCGGGGTGCCACGTCCTGGCAGTCGGGCGAAGTGCCACGCGCCGGGAGGGCCGGCACGTACTTGAGTGTGGGGGCCGCGGGGCCGACCGTCAACCCACGTTGCGTGAGATTCGCGGCGCGACCGGCGCGCCTAAATTCAATCGCTCGGACGTCTTCGGGGGCGCACCCGTGCGGGATTCGCGATCGGACTTGCTGGCATGGGCCGGCGCTGTAAGATGCACTCCGTCCCGGTGAACCCGTTGCGTGCGAACGGTGTCCGTCGGAGTACACGTTGCCGCCTTAGCACAGTGGTAGTGCACCGCTTTCGTAAAGCGGGGGTCGTGAGTTCAAATCTCACAGGCGGCTCTCACGCAAGGCTAGGTCCCACAGTGACTTGTGGCACCTAGCCTTTCTTCTTTCCCGCCCCCTTACTCCGGCCCGCCACCTTACCGCCACCGTGGGGCTTTTCCTCGACCGGTACGGCGTAGATCGCGTCCACCCGGGCCGCGGTGTTGCGGGTCAGGGTCGGCACCCAGTGCGCGTAGACCCGCATCACCGTCTCGATCCGGTCGCCGATCCGCCGGGCGACCTCGGCCGGGTCCACCCCGTCGGCCAGGAGCCGGCTCGCGTGCGTGTGGCGGAGCGTGTGGAACTTGCGGTACGGCACCCCCGCCCGCGTGGTCAGCCCCCTCCAGTCGCGGCGGATGAAGTTCGTCCGGGCGATGTACGTCCCCTCCGCGGTCGTGAAGCAGGGCCCCGAACCGCGGCCGACAAGGTGCCGTCGCACCGGGTCGAGGGCGAACGCCGGCAGGTCGATGGCCCGCACCCCGCTCTTGCTCTTGGTCGGTTGGATCGCGAACTGTCCGTCGCGGTAGTCGAGCATCTTCACGATGCGGACCGTGCCGGCCGGGAGGTCGAAGTCGGCCGGCTCCAGGGCGAGTAGTTCGCCCTCGCGGGCACCAGTCCCGGCCGCGAGGGCGAAGAGCGCTTCCAACCGGTCCCCGGCCGCGGCCGCGAGCAGCTTCCGCACCTCGTCGTCGCTGAACACCTCGACCTCGCCGCGGATGACCCGGGGCCGGGCCGCGCCGCCGGTCGGGGCGGTGGCGATCTTCCCTTCGGACACGGCCACCTCCAGGGCGGTCGCGAACACCTCGGAGCACTTCTTCACCGTGCCCGCCTTTACCTTCGCCCGCGACAGGTCGGCCCACAACTTCGTGACCTGGGCGACGGTGAGGGCGCGGAGCGGGACGCCGCCGATTCGGGGCCGCAGGTGAATGCGGACGACTTGCTCGTACCGCTGCCAGGTCGCGTACCGGGTGTTCGGCTTGGCGACGTCGTCGAGCCAGTGCGTCAGATGGTCGCCGACCGTCTCCCGGGCCGCGTCGGGGGCGCGGCCCGCCCGCTCGGCCGCCTGCTTCTTCTTGACCGCGTCGGCCTGGGTGCGGGCCCAGCCCTGCGTGTACCGGACCCCGCCGTCGGGCCCTGCTCCGGTCACCGCCTTCCAAACCCAGCACCCCTTCGACCTGGCGAAGAACACCGACCCGTCGCCGCGGGGGCGACGGCCCTTCTGTTTGCGTGTCGGGTCGGGGTCGCTCACTGTAGTCTCCGAGTCACGTGGTACGCGTGGTGGACATCGTACCACATCGTCCTGTTCGCCCGTCCACAAACCGACTGACGAAAAGAAGCGGTCGGATTCGCGTCAACTTTACCGACAGGCGTCTATGATCTGGGGGCAAACCACGATTTCCACCAAGACACGCCCGAACGAGGGCGGACCGACCAGGAGCGAGAATGCCTGCAACCACAGTGGGTGCCGAGGTCGCGGACAAGTGTGAACTGCTGCGGGACGGGGCCGTGACCGTGGCGGGGCTGCTGAAGGAGTACGGGATCTCGCGGTCCCGGGCCTATGAGTTGATGAACGATGGCAGCTTGGCGTACTCAACCTGCGGCAAGAAGCGGCTGATCCCTAGGCGGGCCGTTGCCACCCTGCTGGCCAGTACCCTCGTCAACGGAGAGTCGGTGGTCTGACCGCTGCTGTTGGACTCGCGTAGACTCCGGACGCCACCACCCTTCGAACGGGCGGCGCACTGGTGGGAGCAGGTCGTGGGCAACGCAGGATGACGGGCAACCGCATCCACGACAATCCCTCACGTCCGACCACACGCACTACGAGGGCCGCCATGTCGCCTGATCTGCTACCCCTGTCCGAGGTGTGCCGACGAGTCCCCGGTCACCGGGGCTCTCAGCACGTGACCACCACCACTCTGACGCGGTGGATCGTCACGGGCTGCCGTGCCCAGGACGGCGAACGGGTGCTCCTCCCCGCCACACGGGCCGGTTACCGGTGGTTGGTCTCTCCGGCCGACCTGGACGCGTTCTTCGTTCGGCTTGCCCGACCCGTGGCGGGAGCCGCCGTCAGCACGGAGGAGGTGATCCGTGGATAAGGATCGCAGCATCAGCGAAGGGGTCGTGGTGACCGATGCGGCGCAGTCTCTGGCGTCCGGCTTGGCGCTCGCCGAGGTTACCCCGGCCCCAAACTCCGACCTCCTACAGCCGCGTAGCGGAGCGATGGACGAGGTGTCGATTTACTTCGACATCGGTGGCGACGTTCGCGTCATGAAGCAGCTTGGCCACCGCGTCGATCGCTGGGTTCAGGACGGGAAGCTCAAGATCGTCGAAGGCGGGCTCGCGCCCGAGTGGGTGGTCGCGACGCGCGTGGGGTCGCGGCTGCGACTGGACGGTCCCTATCGGCACGCATTCGCGGTCGACGACCGCTACGATCTTGGGTCGCTCATCCGCGATCTTGTCCCGCTCGACGACGATGCCGTGCGGACCATCGCACTCGCGCTCGACGGGGTCGCCGACAACAGTGTCACGGCCCTCGAACTGCGGGCCGGGAACACCAGGGCGGGCGACGGGGCCAGGGCCGGGTGCGAACTGTGGACCGGCCGGCTCTGCCGGGGCGAGGTCGCCATGCTCGCCGGTGCGCCGAACGCGGGGAAGAGCACCCTGCTCCGGCGACTCCTACACGCCGGGGCCGGGACCGAGCCCGGGAAACTGCTGGGAGCGGCCGTGTCCCCGTTCGGAGCGTTCGTCGTGTCGGAGGAGCCCGCACGCCTATGGCACGGGGCGCCGGACGATACCAGGATCAGGTTCATCTCCGAGAACCCGATGCGAAAGTTCGGGGAGTTCGATGCTTACGTCCAGAACCTGGGTCGTGTGGCTCGTGCCGGTGGCTCGCGGCTCGTGGTGCTCGACACCCTGTCGCGGTTGTTCTCATTCGATGAGAACTCGTCGCGTGCGGTCGTCCGCACGATGGCACCCCTGCGGGTCGCCGCGGCCCAGTACGACCTCTGCGTGCTGGTCGTCCACCACACCGGCCGCAACGGGGTTGTGCGGGGGAGCACGGCCCTGGAGGCGCAGGTCGATGCGGTGCTGACCGTGGGGTTGACCGGCGACTCGATCCTGGACACGCGCCGCCGGCTCGATGTCGTCTCCCGCGCCGCACCGACAGAGCGGATTGAGTACGCGATGGACCCCAGCGGGGCGCTTGTGCCCTGGTCACCATCTCCGGATGGGGCGGCCGCGAAGGCCCCCGCCAAGTCGAAGCTGCTCAAGCCGAAGGCGGCCCCCAAGCAGCAAACCAAGATGCTCGTCCAAGCCACCAAGAGGTAAATCCGTGCCACCGACGAAACGGAAGTCCACCGGACCGGCGATCGACCGGTTCGCAACCCACAAGCACCTGATCAACCAGATCCCGACCATTAAGGCCGCGGTCGGGTCGCGGGGCGGGTACGCGGCCTGCGCCGCCGCGTTTCTGCTTTGGGACTGGGCCGATGCCCGGACAGGTCAGGTGCGGTACGTGACTGTCACCCGCCTGGCGAAGGCGCTGGCGGCCAACCGCACGACGGCCCGCGACTGTTTGAAGGTGCTGGAGTCCTGTGAGGTCATCTATCCCGGACCGCGGAAGGGGACGTGGTTGATGAACCACGTCATTAAGCCGGAGCCGGAGATTGCTGGTGATTGAGCGACACCGGACAGCCAGCGTCCGGGCCTGAGCCGCAACGGTTCAGTGCCTGAGCCGCCAACATCCTTCCCCGGACAGCCAACATCCAGTAAGCGGCCAGCCAGTGTCCACACTCAGAGGTATCAGGTCTGTGTCACAAAAGACACAGACCTAGATACCGAACGGTTCCTGGCTTTGGGGCCGCCTTTGGCGGCGGCCCCAAGCCGGAACCGGAACCGAACCTCGGCTCAGGATGCACGGTCGTGCCGGATCGCTACCGACCTGGGTAATGTGACCTCGGCACGGTCGAATAACGTAATCGGGGGTGGCCGTGACCGGTGAGGATGCCGAGCGACTGGTCGAACGGGAGTGGGGCGATGTCGCCGCCTCGCCGTTCGGGCTGGGCTGCGCGGTACGGGTCGAGCCCTCGATGACCGAGGAGCACGGGTGGGGGTGGGTCGTGTGCCTCGTCCCGGTCCGGTGGGAGGAGTGCCGCCAGCCCTGCAAGGTCGACCGATACGCCGCGACGCGGGCCGGGAAGACTTACCCGGTCGGCACGAAGGGGCTCGGCCACGCGCTGAGCCGGCTCGGCGTGCCCCTGGGCGAGCGGGGCGGCGAGTGAGGAGGCCGGATGGAACTGCACGTCAACCCACACCGGGGGATAGGCCCGGTGTCCTTCGGGATGACCCGCGCCGAGGTGCGGCGCGAGTTGGGCCACGCGCCGCGGGCGAAGGGGCCGCGGACCGACTGCTACCTCAGCGGTTCTTTCCAGGTGAGCTTCGGAGCGGACCGGGTCGAGTACGTCGAGGTCGCCAGCTCGATCGAGGAGACCGTCCTGTTCGACAGCGTGGACGTGTTCGACACGCCGGCGGAGCAACTCCTCGCCGCGCTGGGACAGCGCGACACCGCCGACCTGCTGTTGTCCCGCCCCCCGAACCAGTACCTGTTCCCGGGGCTGATCCTGACCCTGTGGGGCCGGTCCGCGCAGTACGACCACCGCGGCGGCCGGACCCGCCCGGTGTTTGCGGCGGTCGGGCTCGGGAGCGCAGCCTACCTGGCAGCCCTCCGGGCGATCCGGGCGTGAGGACGGGAGGCGGGGATGGCGCCGTCGGCACAGCAGCGGAGGCGGGTGGCGTGGCTGCTCGACGGCCACCTGGCGGACGACTACGACGAGGCCACCCACGACGCCCGGTGGGAGCGGCAGTTCGCGGCCGTCGCCTCGCCGGAAGAGTTGTTCCTGTACGCGGCCGGGTCGCACCCGAACCAGAGCCCGCGGGAGTGGCGGCGGCTGCTCGACCACCCGCTGTGCGACGCCGGCACGGCCATCCTGATTTTCTGGCGGAACTCGCCGGTCCACTACTACGGCGACGAGCCCGCCGGCGGGTGGGACCGGGAGCGGTACGCCCTCGTGCGGGAGATCGAGCGGCGGTACTCGGCGGGCGGCTACCCGTCCGCGGTCGTCCGCTTCGACCCGGCGTCTTTCAAGGGCCGCAGCCTTCTCGCGGGGCACCGGGCCGAGGAACTGGAGCGGGTGCCCGAGGTCATGCGCCGGCCGAGCCCGGGCGCGCCGGTGCCGCCGCTCGCGAGCGAGGACTTCGAGTGGGGCGACGAGTTCTGACGCGGCCCCGGGCGGTAACCTCATGAGCTTCAAGTCCAGTATCTGGATCGGCCGCTTCGACCCGGACGCGCCGGGCACCCCCCGGGAGGCCGTGTCGCAGGACGCCTTCGCGGGCGTCCTGGAGCGGTTTGCCGACCGCGGCGCCGCGGGCGAGGTGGTGTCGCCGCGGCAGCCCGGGTGGTGCCGTGACGGCCGCAAGCGGGTGCTCGGCTACGTCGACGGGGAGTACGTGATCTATCACCGGCCCGGGTTCGCCGAGGTGGTGTTCCTCGGGGCGTCGGAGCGGATGTGCGGGTTCCTGGCCGCAGTGGTCCGGGAGTTGGGGTGCGAGTTGCTCGACGCGAACACCTGGGAGTGGGCCACCGATCGCTACCGGGCGGGCGAACCGCCGGAATCCTGATCCTCCGGCACGCCCACGGCAGGGGTGGACCGGCTGGACGCGAGCCCAGAAGCAATCGTGGCTCGCCAGCACCCGCGACTCGCCCGACGCGGCGTAAGGGCATCTGGCTCGACCTGTGCGAGCAGGACGGGCGTGGGACGACCCCGAGGACGCACTGACGCGGGTGGCGGTCAAGGGGCGGCAGGCGGCGGTAGTGGGGTAGAATTGGGCGTGATCACCCCACGAAGGGAGCGGAGACGTGGACGACCGACCCGAGTACGTGAAGTGCGTCGCCGACGTGACCGGCCCTTCAATACCCTTTGGCGAACACCGGATTTCACAGCGGTCCGTGTGCGGCCGGCACATCGGCAGCGAGTTCCACTTCGTGTCGTGGGGCCACGCGGACGCGGCCGTTGCCCAAAGCTCGCGACTGACCGTGTGCCCGGAGTGCGTGGCGAAGCGGCAACAGGTGGCGTGATGCGCGTCTTCGTCCGGCGGCTCCTGCTCTGGCTCGCGAGCGGCCTGCTGGTCGCCGCGGCCGCCCGGCACGCGCGTCGCGGCCCGTAGCCTGACCACCCCACCCACAGGCAACGCTCCCCCCGAAACTGCACGTCTCACGGGGGCGCGCAATGGGTTCCACTTCCAAGGGTAATGCCCGCACCGGCCGGCCGTTCGCTCTGACGCCCCAGGTGTTCAAGGCACTGGCCGAGGCGACCACGAACGGGCTGCCCCGCAAGGCCGCGGCCCAGTGCGCGGGCGTCGGCGCGTCCACCCTGATGAGCTACCTCCGCCAGGGGCGCGACCAGCGGACCCGGCTCCCGCCGTCGGTCTTCGCGAAGTGGATGGCCGGCGACCACACGTTGACGTTACCCCAACGCCAGCAGGCGTTAGCAGAATTGCGGCACGCCCTGGAAAAGGCGCGGGGCGCGGCCATCAAGCGGAACGTGGAGATCATCCAGCGCGCGGCGCTTGGCTCCCAGGTCGTGGAGCGGCGGACGCTTCACCATCAGGACGGTACCTCGGAGGTGGTCGAGAAGTTCGCCGCGGCGCAGTGGACCGCGGCGGCCTGGTGGCTGGAGCGGTGCGAGAGCCAGGACTTCGGCCGGAAGGACAAGACCGAGACGACGGTGAAGGCGGCGTCGGGGGAGCGGGGCGCGGCGATCCTGATCGTGGACGGGCCGGCGAAGGTGAACCCGCCGGTGGACGAGAGCGCCCCGGACTGACCTGACCGCCCGGGATGTCGGCCCGGTCCTCGCTGGCGGCCGAGGGCGCCAGCAGCACGCGAAGACCCGTCGTCGCCCGTCCCACACCCTGTCGGAGGTGACCACCGTGCCACGACCACGACGGCCCGCGCGGCCGCCCGGCCCCCGCCGGCGGATGGCCCCGAGCAACCGCTACCGGAACACGCGCCGGGTCAAGGGGAACGCCTGGCAGGCCCGGGTGTGGATCCCCGGCGCGGCCGACCGGCGGGGGCGGTCACTGAACTTGGGCATCTTCTCGCCCGCCCGGCACGGCAACTCCGCCGACGACGCCGAGTGGGCGGCGGGCCGCGCGAGCCGGGAGTTCGTCAAGGCTTGGGCGGGCGACACGAGCATCGCGGCGGCCGTGGCCGACCTGCAGCGCCGCGGGATCGTCCCCGCGCACGTTGAGGTTCCCGTCGGGGTGGCCGGCCTGACGCCGCGGGCGATCCCGACGCCCGCGCCCGGCGAGCCCTGGGCCGGGGGCGGCCCCCTCAAGTTCACGGCCGCCTTCGACGCCGCGCTCCTGGACCTGGTGTGCGGCCCCCCGCCGGCCGGTGCGAAGCGGTGGGGCACCCGCAGCATTGCCGAGTCGCTCGTCTCCCGCGGGGTGGTGGCCGCGGTCGGCGAGGACGGCATCCGCAAGGCCCTTCAGCGCCTGGAGGCCGCCACGGGCCGCGGGCGGGGCGGGTCACCCGAGAGGTGGGTCGCCGGCGCGGCCTGCGACCGGCTCCGGAGCTTCTACGAGGCGCACACGGGAGAGCAGCATGGCCGCCGCGACGGAACCGCCCCTGACCGCGAACCAGCAGCTCGCGAAGTGGGACCGGTACCTCTGGAAATTGGCGATCCGCCTGGCGCGGCGGTGCCCGGGTAGCACCCCCGAGGACCTCCACAGCGAGATCGCCCTCCGCGCCCTCCACTACTTCCCCAGTCACGACCCGTCGCGGGGTGGGTTCAGCACCTGGCTGACGCGGGTGGCGCGGACCACGGCCGGCCGGCTGCGCGAGGCCCACCGGCGGACGCTCGCGGCGGTCAGCCTGTCGGCCCCGCTGGCGTCGGACGACGGCGGCACCCTGGCGGCCGTGGTCGCCGACCCCCGGGGCGGCCCGGGGCCGGGGGAGGCGATCGCCGCCGCGGAGCGCGCCGCCGCAGTTCGGGCCGCCCTCGCGGCCCTGCCGGACGACGAGCGGGAGGCGGTGACCGCCCGCTTCTGGACCGATGCCCCCGTGGCCGACAAGGGTGCCCTCGCGCGCGGCTTGACTCACTTGCGGGGTGCCCTCGTTCCTCCGGACCGGGACGACGAGGAGTGACCGCAAGGCACCCGGCCGCCCACCAGTGTACAAAACGCCATCAGTAGCCCGGCACGGGCCGATCGAGCTTTCGAACCGGTCTGTGCCCACTTCTCGGCCCGAACGCAGCCCCGGGATCGCCAGAGCCGTTTCCGCGGGTGGCCTTGGTCACCATTCGCCTCGCCATCACCCGGTCCGGGGGCATTTCAGCGGTCCCTACCCGGGCAACAGGGCTGCGGCCCGGAACTCGTCCGCCAGGTCCGTCCCTTCCGGTTCCGCTTCTGGGTCGGGGTCGTCGAGGGCGGCCTTGAGTGCGGACGTCGTGATCACCCAGTCGTGGTAGACGTGATGCACCTCGATCCCCTTTAGCAACAGTTGGAGTCCGACGCTCTGAAAACGGTGGCAGTCGCCCGGGGCGTCCTCCATGCACATGAGGATCAGGCGGCGGTCGTCCTTGGCGAGGCGTTCGATGCCCGCGGGGGTCGCGCCCTGGCCCATGCCGCCGAGGTCCTTGCCGTGCCACTCGTACCGGTCGCCGAGGAGTGCGGTGAGGTCGGCCTTGGAGAAGCCGCGCTTGACGCGGCCGGAGGGCCGGGAGCGGACGTCGACGAGGGTGGCCCGGAGGCGGGTCACGAGTTCCTTGAGCGAGTCGGGAGAGTGCTGGGCGTAGCCAACGGAGTAGATGCGTTGCATGCGGTCCTCGGGTTGAGTGGCTTCGGTCGGTTCAACCGGAGCAGGATGGTGGCCGATGGCGTTCACGTCTCGCGTGGCGGGAGCGAGACGTTTGGTGGCGGGTTTGCTGTCGGGGCGTCATTGCCCTGAAAGATGTTACGCCCGTCAGCGGGCCCCCATCCGCTGTGCCGCGCATCTCGTTCCACCCCTGGGTGTCAGAGGGAGCGAGACGAGATGCTGAGGGTGGAATGTGGCTCTCGCTCTCTCGTCTCGCTCCCCTGACACCCAGGGGTGGAGCCAGAGTGCGAGTGGGAAGACGGTCGGCCCAGGCGATCGCCTGGGCCGTGAGGGACGGGCTCCGGGAGGTGGTTCAGGGCGGGTGGGGGAATGGATCGGGGTGGGTCAGGCAGCGTCCGCGAATTCCGGGGGCGGTTCCGGCAGGTCGAATCGCTCCAGCATGTGTTCGAGCACGTCCAGGCTCGTGCTGATCCGGAAGGCGATCTCCTGGCCCTCGTCCTCGGTGAACGCGCTGGCGAACGGCGTGGACTTGTCGTGGACGTTGCGGCTCAGCCATTGCATCTCGCCGATGGCCCGCCGCAGCCAGGCGTTCAGCTTCTCGCGGGTCGCGTCCGTCGTGGCCTCAGTGGCATTCTGGAGCTTGGTGGCGGCCATCTCACGTCCTCGTGTGTGGCGGGCGGGTGTGCCTCGCTGCACATATCCTAACGCCAGCGGTATGATATGCAAGTCGATCGGAGTGGAATTCTGGAAATTTCCTCCCGCGTGCGGTATGATATGCTCATGGAGAATCACATGACGACGGCACAGGCCGCGCAGCTAATCGGTTGCAACGACAGTCGCGTTCGTCAACTACTGAAGTCTGGGAAGATCATCGGCCGGAGGGTCGGGCGGGACTGGCTGGTGGATCGAACGAGCGCTGAGGCCTGGAGAGACTCGGATCGGAAGCCAGGTCGTAAACCGGCGACGGTGGAGACGCCCGAGGTGAAACCGAAGTCGAAGAAGTGACCGGCCCCGAAAAAAGCCGATGGTGAGAAGTAACCGACGGGGCAACCGGAACCTCGTGGTCACGTCTGGAACTCGACTGAGAACGCCCCCCGCCCGCAGCGATCCGGGTGTCGCGAACGGCTCCTGATGAGGGGGCGATCGCCCCCCTCGTCAGGAGCCGCGATCGGCATCATGCGGCTTTACAGCCCGCATGGCGACCGCGCCCGGGTCCGACCAGTTGAGGTGGTGACTGCAGGTCGGCGAGCATGTGCCTGGCCAGGAACGCCCTGAGCGACTTCACCGGGATCACCCGCTTGCCGAAGAGTTTGAACGACTCCACCTCGCCGGCCGCGATCCGCTCGTACACCCACCGCCTTGAGTGGGCACAGAACTTCCCCGCCGCGGCCACCCCCAGCACGCCCTCCGCCACGACGTCCAGGGCGACCGCCTCGGGCGTCGGCCCGGTGTCAACCGGGGTGTACACCGTCCTCGGGCGTCCCATGCTCTGCTCCTTCTGGTCAGGGTGCGTCGACTCTACTTCGAGACGATCACGAACATACCCCGGCGGTCGAGTGGCCGGGCTCTACGTTGTGGGGCTCTGCATCGGCCGGAACGTGCATCGCCCGGGTTGACCCGCGGGAGTGGATCGACCCGCGCATTCGGTGCGATCCGGCGGTGCGACTGTGGATCTGCATCCGGGGGTCGGTGGCGGCGTCAACGCTTAACTATGGGCTTGGCGGCCGGACCGGCACGGCGGGTGCATTCGGTTGGTGCGCGGCGGCCGACCGAGGCCCGCACCCAGAACCCGCACCCAAGAGCGTCCCGTGACCCGAACCACCGAACCAACCCTCACGAACATCTTCAGCCCCTCCATCCTGGCCTGGCGCGAGCGGTACGCGGCCGAGCGGGCCGCCGCACCCGCGGCCTCCGGCACCGCGCGACCGCGGGCCACCCCACGGAAGCGCGCCACCAGGCCGCAGCCCGCACAAGCCGGCTTGCCCACCGCCCGCTGAATCAGCCCCTCGCCCGCTCCGCTCATGAACCCCAGGGACAATGCCCGAGTCTACCTGCAACGTGGTGGCCACCCTGGAGTCCAAGCTCCGGAGGCTCCGCCGCGTGCGGGCCGAGTTGATCGACCAGGGCGACCCGGTCCCGGCCGAACTCGACGACGAGATCCGCGGGGTCGCCACCGTCTTGCGGCAGATCACGGACGACCAGGCGTGAGTGCGGCCGTGGTGTGCCCGGGGCCGACGGTGTTCCTACTTGCTGGTGTGTCCATCAGCACGGGCAGACCGCCGAGCCAATTCGGGTCGGCCCGTGCGGCCTCGGCAACCTTCTTCGCCTTCTCGGAAGTGCTGCCGCTCCAGCCGACAGCTTTGGCCACCCTCTCGCGCGACCGGGGGTCCCACTTCTGCCGCTCCTTGGCCGACTTCTGCTCCAAGGCGACCGTCCGACTCAGGCCGAGCGCCGGAGCCACGGCCGACTTCACGGTCGAGAAGGGCGGGGTCATGATCCATGTCGCGAGGATCGCCCCCTTCATCAGCTTCGTCGTGATTTCCGCGGTCGCACACCATCCACTTCGGGCTGACCTGACCCCGGACACCGCCCCGCTCATCGAAGCAGCCCGCACCGTCGGGGACGTGATCCCGAAGGGGAGCGTGCGCTGGCGGCTCGGTATCGCTCAGGCCCCGAGCGGCGAGCGGACACTAGGGGTGGAGTTGATGAACACCTGGTCGGAGCCGATCCCCGACGTGTCCCTCAAGACGGTCTGGGAGGCCCACACGCCCCGACCGGCGGTCGGGATGCCCGGGAATGTCGGTGGACTGGAGACGGGCGGGTACGAGTCGTTCTTCCTCCGCATGACCCCGGCCGGCGGCGAAAGCCTGCCCCCGAACTTCCCCGTGCGGTTCGCTTACGAATGCACCCAGTTCGCAATCCTTCAGGGCCGGGCGGCGATGATGTCGCCAGAGCACCACTGGATCGCGCTCTGCACCAACGGGCACGAGTTCGATCGCATCCCGGGCGGGGAGATCGCGGCACACCTCGACGCGGCCGACACGAAGTGAGTCGTGGCCACCAGGGGATGAAGGGCGGTGGCGCTTCAGACCGCGTCACCTTCGCCCGTCTCGGGAGGGGGCATACGCGCCTGTTTGTGGCGATACGGGGGCGCCAGCGATAGGGGTACCTGGGATCAGCATTATTCTCGTCATCGAACCTGGTTCGGTCTGCTGAGCATGTCGCGGCCCGAGCGCGACCGGTATTTCTCTTAGTTTCTCACTTGCCAGAAGAGATGATACGTGCGACCTTTAGCGGAGTACTGCACGATCAACACCGCCGAACCACCGCGTCGCCCAGGGTCCGCCGATGAAGATGTACGTTGCTGGGTTCGATTGGAAGGTTCCGCCCGCAGTTGGACCTGTTGCGTTCTGTAATGCGTTTCTCAAATGGCACTCCCGGCAGTTCAAGTTCCGACAGCACCAACGGCTAATAGCTTGCGCCAAGCATGAGGGCTTCATCGTTGGTGCCGTCCTATCCAAAAAAACAAACAAGAAGTTCACCACGCTAGAACTGGATAACTTGAAGGTTCATGTCACCTCGTTCAAGAAGAATCGACCGGGGGTGGATTTTAATCTGTTCGTTATCAATACGTTGCCGAGCCAGGGGCTTTTGCATGGCCTGTATCTGTACTATCATCACACGCTAAGGCCGAAGGGATTCAATCAATTCATGGCGGCGCGATACGACGCGCTTCGGGCGAGGCGCATCGACCGGGGTACTGAGAGGGCAAAGGGGGACGCCCGCGAGGTAGGTCGTGTGAAGAAGAGATATAAGGACCGCCTCGCTGTAGCCATCAAGATCAAGGCGGGCGACCTTGATACCTGGATCGACAGCCTGAGCCGTGTGAGTTCCTTGGAATATACCGTCACATCGGCAATGCCGAATACTTCAGCGTTCCATGACGCAGGCGATGCGATCAAGTATCAACAAACCAAGGTCAAGTTTCGAGCGAATGCAATTCCTGCGGACCTCAAGGCGCGGGTTAAAGGTTGGTTACGAACGCTCAAGCCCAAGCAGGGAAGGGTCACCGGGATGGACCCAACCCGTGGGGAGGTGTCGTACCCGCTCACCAACGCACCAGGTGTGTATGATGTGCTGGACTACGATACCAAGGTTTCGGCAGGCTTCCTCAACGTAGATCGCGTGATCGAGTGCGATCTGGTACAATACATGGTTGAGTTGATGAAAAAGAACACGGCGGAATTTGGAGATTCGCCATGCTGACACCGGTTTGTGATCCAGCCACTGCGGTTGTAGACCCAGTGTGGGCTTACTATGCTGCAAATCTGAGAGCCGGCATGTTCACCGGTTTTCTAACCATGTCGTCGTTTTTGCTGACCATGACTACATTCATCATAATGAATTTGAAGGCACAATATTATGATCAGACCCGATACGCCGATCGGGTTAAGAAGCGGCGTCAGGTTGGGTGCAAAAGAAGCTACTACCGGCCGCTCCAGAATCTTGGAATTGCTCTCATTGCTTCCATCGCGCTCTCTTTATTAACATCGATCGCACAGTTCACGGTAGGTCTCTACCCGTCGTTCTGGTCGGTTGTGGTTTGTGGGACTCTTGCTCTCCTCGCGGTCGGAGCGCTTGTCGTCAGCTTGATTCAGATTGGATTCAACATGTCCGCCCTGTTCCAGGCCTGGAACGAAGAAAAAGACACATCGCCGTCTCCTGCCGCAGCGTAACCGGGTAGTCAGGGCGGGACGCACCTCAACGCGGTCTGCTGGCCGACCCCAATGGCCACCCTGTGACGTGAGTTACAACCGGGTCAGGCCGCGTCACCCTCTCGCTGCTCGGGCCGTCCCGGTGCGGGCACCCGAGCGGCCCACACGGCCCCGCACGCCTGGCACCGGTACTTAGTCTCCACTTCCGGCCCGTTCGGGCCGGGCACCGTCTTGCGTGCCCGGAACAGGTACTGGGTGCTCTCGCACTTCGGACACTTGCGGTCGGGGCATTCGAACGGCGTCACGCAGCGCGCTCCTGGGGGGTGGTAGGGGGCACGAGCGGTATCGGCACCAGCGTCGGGAGGCTTGAGGACCGGGGCACGCGGGGCGGCCGCCCCGGTCCGGGTTCGGGCGAACAGGGCGAGCGACCGGCGCAACGGCTACAGGCCCGACGGTCTGCACTTCGTGCCCCCCGACGCCGTCACTGGCCCGTCACGCGGGCCACCACTTCCGCGCCTCGCCCCAGTGCGGGTGCCGGTCGGCCGCGGCCGGCCCGTAGCACACGTCGCCGTGCCCGGTGAACCGCCCGGCGATGTGGTTCACGTGGACGCTGGGCATCACCCCGAGGCCGGGCGACGCCCCGACGCGGACCCAGTCGGGCCGGTCCCCTTGCGGCTCCAGCAGGCACCACCCGTCACGCTCGCAGTCCGCCGCGGCGCGGTCGAGGTTGGCCGCGAGGACGGGCGCGCGGAACGAGAGTTGGTGCAGCGGCTCGTGCCGCTCCTTGACCGGCTGCCAACCCTGGGCGGACAGCCCGATGTAATCGAGGTTGGATACGACGTTCGCCGCGGGGAACCGGCCGAACGTGTCGGCGACGGTGGTGAAGTAGTCGGGCGGGTAGAGCACGTCGTGTTCGAGGCAGCAGACGACGTCAACGGCCATGTCGCTCTCGGAGTCCGCGGTGCGGACCGCTTGCCGGATCGCCCCGACGATCGCGGCGTGGGACCGCCTCTGCTCCCCGCGGAAGACGTCCTGTCGCACGGCGGTGCCGCCCACCTCGGACCACGGGACCGCGATCACCTTCGCGGCGTGCTGCCCCGATCGGTTGGCCCAATCCTGAGCCGACCGCGCCGTCTCCAGGGACTTCCGCAGCAGTCCCTCCGGGGCGGTATTGTCGCTGTACCACACCCCGAGCACGTTCAGCCGCGGGAGCAGGGGCGGCCCGCCGAACGGGAGCGCCTCGCCCTCGGCCCGGATGCGGTCCCAGGCGGCCGGCTGGAGCCGCCGGCCGAAGTCCCGGTGGATGGCGTCGGTGGCCTCGATCCCCAACTCGCGGTGCTGGAGGACGAGGTTGCGGGCGTGGTCGTCCACCTTGGCCGAGTACGGGACCGGCTCCGACGGGTCGCGGAACAGGTGCCGCCACCGCAGCGCCGGCACGCACACCGCCCGGCCCCCGGCCCGCCGGACCTTCTCGTGCAGGTACCCCTCCTCCCCGCCGAACCCGCGGGCCAGCGGGTGGAACCCGACCCACGCCCCGCGCCGCATGGCGAAGGCGCCCAGGCCCTGCATGGGGATCTCGAACGGCTCCCCGGCCGGGTCGTCGGCCCGCCGGTCGTGGTCCCACACCCCCCAGAGGCCCGGCGGCGTGGTCGGCCGCCAGTGCGTCGACAGGCCCCGGCCGTCGTCGCTCACCATCGGCCCGGACACGAGGTCGTGGGGGTGCCGGTTGGCCCGGCCGTCGCGGAAGAACTCGAGCGACCCCGGCTCGAACAGGACGTGCGCGTCGCAGCACAGCACCCACTCGGTGTCGGCGAGGCGGAACACGGCGTCGCGGGGCCGGCTCGTGCCGGTCAGGTCGGGCCGGTGGACGTACCGCCCCCCGGCGGCGTGGGTCGCGGCCTCGGTCGCGCGGGACCGCTCGGGGGCGTTGTCCACCACGAGCAGGTCGAACCAGTCGCCGTGGTAGGCCCGCAGCGCCTGGAGGGTGAACCAGAGTTGCGGGAACTCCTTGTACACGGCCATGCCGACGGTTAATTCTTTCGCGGGCAACTTGCACGCACCTTTCCGTTGGTTGTCGGGTGGACGCCCGCCCCCGGGGGTCAGCCCCCGCGGAGGGCGTTGTAGTACGCCGCGCCGCCGGCCGCGATCCGCGGCACCCCGGCCCGGGCGCGGACCTGGTAAAAGAAGTCCCCGTCGGCGTCGTACCGGTTCAACTCCCACCGCACGCCGCCGATGGCCGATCGGTCCCACACGAACTGGGCCGTGTCGATCTCTCCGACGCCGGCGTCCGGCCGGGCCGGCAGCCGCTCGCTGCCGTCCCGGTTGAGGAGCCGGACCACGAACCCGGGAGCGGTCGAATCGTCCGCCGCCCGGTACAGCGCCGGCACCAGGGTCGGGTGGACCGTGTTGTCGTCGTCGAGGAAGTACACCCACCCCGCGTCGATGTCGTCGATCGCCCGGTTGCGGGCCGCGTTCCCGAATGCGTTGTTGCCGGAAGCCGAACCCGTGCGCCACGCCCCCAGGACCGGCCGGGGGGCGACGGCCGGGTCGAACACGACGTACCACCGGACGGGCCACCGGCTCGCGGCCCGCATCGCCGCGACCGTCTCCTCCAGGGCGGGCAAGTTGAGCAGCCGGCTCAGCGGCGTGACGACGGTTATCATTTCAGTCCCCGCGCCGCGAAGCAGCACTTTGCCGGCGTACCGGCCGCGGTGGTGGCGCGCGTCGTACACGGCCGCGTTTCGCCGGTCAAAGGAGTGCTCACGAGAACCTCGGAACGGTGACGAGCGGGGCGGCCGGCGGGGCCGGCTCCTGGCGGTCGCGGCACACGGCGCAGTCGGTGACGGCGTTCCCGTTCGGGAGCTTGCCGAGCTTGCCGGCGTGGGTGCAGACCCCGTGGTACGAACATGCCAGGAGCGGTAGTTGCACGGTGCCGCCGCCGCACACCTGGCACGGGGCGGTGTGCCCGGTGGCCGCGCCGCGGAACCGGCACGGCAGGTTCGGCAGCGTCGCGGTCAGGCGCGGCGGGGCCGTGTGTGGCGACGCCACCGGCCCCGGCATTACGGGGATCCGGGCAGCATCGACGTAGACGCTCGGGTCGAACATGAATCCTTCCCCCTTGGCGGCGTCAGCAGTAGCCGCTGTAGAACACGAACTGGATCGTCTGGGCACCGCTCATGCTTTCCGAGATGAACAGGTAGGCGTACGTCTCGCCGCCCCCGGACGTAAACTCGTTGCACGACGGGCCGCTGATGAACACCTTGAAGGACAGGGCGTCGCAGTTCGACCCGGTGTAGACCGAGATGCCGTTCGCGTTCGCCCAAGGGGCGATGACCTCGACGTAGTAGTCCGAACCTGGGGAGACTGGGACGCGGACGAACCGGGTGCCCGACCCGGACGGGATCGACACCGTGTACGTCGTGGCCAGAGCGCCGGTCGGGGCCGCCGCACACGTCGTGCTTGGAATGAACCCGGGCTCGGGCGTTGTTGTGGTGGTCGTGGTCGGGGCAGCCGTCGTGGTCGTCGTGGTGCTCGTTGTCGTGGTGGTGCTGGTGGTCGTCCCGGTGCAGGTCCCCGGCTCCAGGTGGATGTCGACCGACCCGGCCCCGCACGTCCCGACCCCGGCCGGGAACGACAGGTGAATGGTGACAGCGAACGACGGCGAGCACTGACCGACGACGGTCCCCTGGGAGACCGTCGGGACGAGCGACGGGTTGTACCCGATCCCGTACTGGCCGGCCGGGTCGACCGGACCCGATCCGCACCGGAACACGAGCGCGCCGGCCGCCAGGCCGCAGAACCCGGCCGGCGACGACCACGTGACGCAGGTTGCCCCGCCGCCGCACGAGTAGGACGAGCGGACCCACGTCCCGCCGGACCCGAGGCCGGTGAGGCCGACCGCGTTGGAGTACGTCGCGCACAGGTCACCGGTCGGCCCCGGGTCGCAGCAGAAGAACGGCGGCGGCGTCGTGGTGGTCGTGGTCGTGCTCGTCGTGGTGGTCGTGGTCGTGGTCGTCGGGGCGGCGCACCCGGCCGCGACGCAGGCGGCCAGGGTGGCGAACGGCGCGGTTTCGCCGGACGTCGGGGTGCACGTGCCGTCGACGCAGTCGTACCCGATCGGGCCGCTACAGGAGACGCACCGCAGGCGGACGTAGAACGAGTTGGCCGAGCAGTTGCCTATGGGCGGAACCAGGTCGCGGCACAGGACCGCCCCGCCGAACGCGAACTCGACGTACGTGTCGTCGCTGAGGGCGCCGGAGTCGCGGCAGTCGTTGACGACCCCGGGGACGCCGGCGATCGTCAGCTTGAGGGCGCCGTCGTCGGTGATCTTGAAGACCACCAGCCCGCTCATGCCGGCGCCGCAGATGCCGTAGGCGAAGTACGTCGTGCCGACCCACGAGTCGGTGCCGGGGTCGTACGCCAGGCGGATCACCTGGGTGGCGCAGTTGATCCCGGCGCACGACCCCTGCGGCGTGCCGACGACTCGCATTTCCAGGCACGCCAGCGGCTCGCCGAACACCGACCCCTTCGCGACGCCCCGGATCCAGCCGCACCCGAGGGCCGTCCGGGTGGGCGGCGGGACGCTGATGGTCACGTTGGTGCGGGCGTTGCCCGGGTCGTCCACGGCGGTGACGCTCGCGCCGATGAAGTTGATCGCGGCCCGGGGCGTGAGGGGGGTGCCCTCGTCCTGTACGGTCACGCCGCCGGTGCTGGGGAACACCTTCGCCCAGGTGGTCGCGGTGGCCCCCAGCGTGATCGGGGCCGGGGTCTGGCACGCCCACGCAGTGTTCCCGTTCGCGGTGCCCTCGCTGACGTACACGACCGCGCCGACGAGCAGCGGGCCGCCGTTGGACCCCAGAGCCCTCACCGGGGTCTCCCCGGTCGCCGCGGGGGCCACGTAGATGCCGTTCTCCGCCCCGCTCGCCTGGTCCTTCACGAGGACCAGATCCCCGGCCGCGAGCGTCCCCCCGTCGACCACCTGGCCGGCGCAGAACGACGAGGTCAGGGTGCCGGCCGCGGTCGTCGCGAACCGCACCACGTTCTTCCACGAACTCGTCCAGTCCTGCCACCGGACCGCGTTCACCACCCCGGAGCCGGCCCCGCCGTCGATCAGGAACCCGGCCTTGTTCTTCCGGGCCGTCCACTGCCCCGCCGCCGCGCCCCAGGTCTCCCCGGTCGCGGGCTCCCCGTCCTGGGCGTCGTAGGCGATCAGCACCCGGGGGTTGTACGTCCCCTGCCCGTTCGCCGTCGCGGTGCCGTAGGTCGACGGGGGGATCGGGACCGGCCCGTTGACGAGGCACACCTGACCGTCGGCGTCCGGCCGCCCCACGGTCAGGACGCTGTCTTCGTTCACCGAGATCCGCCGCATCAGCCCGAACGCCGGGACGACGCTGGTCTCGGTGTTCAGGACGGGAATCGCGTCGGGCATCGACGGCATGTGATCACCTCGGGTGCGTTTCAGGTCTTGCCGCACTCGAAAAGCCCTCACGCTCCCGAATCTCGCTCCCGTGACACCCAGGGGTGGAGTCAGCGGGTGAGAGACGAACCTGGGGGCCGCGGGGCGAACAAGTCCAGCTTTGGCAAGGCATTGCGGCGGCGAGATCACTGGCCCAGGCCGCGGACCTCGCGGGTGACGCAGCGGACCGTGAGTTCGCTGTTCGCGAGCGGCGCGTCGCCCCGGATCATGGCGATGCCGCCGAGTTCCACGCGGTTCCGGACGCTCTCGGTGACGCCGCTCAGCCGCTGGTTGTGGAACGCGCGGAACACCGCCTGGCGGTACGCCCGGAGCGTGTCCTTGATCGAGTTGTCGAACTTGACGCAGTGGACCATGATCTGAACGCGAACCGGGTGCCCGAGGTCGTCCCGGCCGTTCAGAGCCGCCTCGTCGGAGTCCTGCCCGTCCTCGCTCGTGAGCACCGTGCAGGGGTACTCGATCGCCGGCTGGTTGCCGGCGAACTGCGAGTCGTACACCCGGACCGAGAACGGCTGGTTGAGGAGTTGGATGGTCGCCTTGACCGCGTTGAAGCAGCAAGTGATGACGGCGTCGGCCCCGTCGGTGACCTGGAAGTAGACCAGGTTCGAGGCGGCGGTGCCCGTGAGGCAGTACGCCCAGTAGTACCCCTTGGGCAGCGCGAGCGGGACGGCCCCGTCGCCGACCCGGCTCCCGCCGAGGGACCACGTGACGGCCCCGAGCGACCCGTCCACGGCGGCGTAGTAGACCCCGTTCGCGCCGCCCGAACTGGCGGCCACGGTCGCGGTCGCTCCGGAGCCGTCCCCGGTGTCCGTCACGGTGAGTGTTGCCATCGCGGCAGGCTACCCGGCCCCGTTGCCTGCCGCCATCCGGCAGGCAACGGGGCGGCCACCGACGACGTGCTGATCGACGGGGGCAGCGACATCCTCTGGGGGCTGAACGCGATCGTCGCGGTCGCCTACTCGTCCGTCCGGATCAAGGCGTCGTTCACCGGCAACATCGGGCTGCCGCGGTACAGCGTGAACGGGTACGTCGAGTACCGCACCCGGTTCTTCACCGTGGACACCGCGGTCCCGGTCACGATCGGGGAGGGGGCTTGGCCATCTCTGCGCCGACGCGTCCGCCCCCACCCACCCGGCGGCGTACGCGGCACTCGGGGCGACCGTGTACGCCGCCGAGGTGTTCCTGACCACCGAGTGGTACGCGGCCGACGCGCCGCGGCTGGCGGCCCACGACCCCCGGCACCGGATGATGGTGGTCATGGCCAACCACGCCGCGTCGGTCGGCACCTACGCGGCGGTGGGCTGGAGCGCGGCGTGGGCCCCCGACAGCGAGCTCCTCGCGCAGGCCGCGGGCACGGAGGAGGCGCTGGTGGTCGTTACCCGCGGGCCGGAGTCGTGGCGTGCCGCGGTGACCGCCCTCTGAGGTGGCCGCGGACCGATGCCGTCTGAACCGCGCGGCCGGAGCGACAAGGCGGTCCGGGTCGCCGAGGCTCGTCGCAATTCACGTCACGCGAGGCTCAGGAGGAATTCCGCCCGCTCCTTGTCGATCACCTCGGTCCGGTTCAGCAGCCGGATCGGGAACGGCTTGTCGGGCTCCAGGGCGGCCCACCGATCCGCCAAGTGCTTCAGCCCGCTGGCCGTCACCAGCGCGACGTCCCAGTTCGTCCGGGCCTTGTACCGGTTCGCCAGGATCAGCGACTGCGGCGTGAACGCCGGCCCGATGACCAGGAACCCGAGCGCGTTCCGGCCCGCCTCGCGCTCCTTCCGCAGGTAGCCGTCGAACTGGGTGTCGAGGTGGTCCTGGAGGTTGACCACGACCTCGGCCGACTTGCAGTCCCACAGCAGGCTCTGGTCCGCCTCCAGGGCGAGCCGCCCGTCGGCGCGGTTGTCCCTGCGGCTCACGTCGCACGCGGCGCGCATCCGGGCCTCGAACAGGAACGCGGTCGCGTCCTCGAACAGGTACTGGATGTCGAGGTCCTTCGTGATCACCTTCTTGGCCCGGAGCTCGGCGTACGCCCGGGCCGCCAGGAGCTCGTAGTCCGCGTACCACCCCTCCCGCACGTCCTTGGTCGCCCGCTCCTCGAACGTCAGGTCGTCGTAGAACTCGATCAGCCGCCGCACGAGGTCCGCCTTGGCCCCCGCGGACTTGAGCCCGAACGAGCCGCACATCGCCGACAACTTGTCCCGGTCGAGGGCGCCCAGGACGTCGGCCGGCGTGACCTCACTGGCGACGACCCGCTCGATCAGCTCGGCCTTGTTCCCGGCCCGGTCGAGCCCCCGGGCGACGAGCGCGGCGCGGAGGTCGGTGAGGAGGATCCCGTCGTGCGACAGGACCCGGCGGAAGTTCACCCGCTGAAGTTCCTGCCCCGCGTGGTCGCGGCGCACCGTCTCGGCCACCTCGGCCGGGATCACGTCGACGTTCTGGTTGTTCTCGTCCCGGTACTGCCACAGCACGCCCTGGCGCTGGAGCTCCTTGCGGGCGTCGTTCACCTCGTCGGGCGTGTGGAGCGCGCACCCCTCCTTCGGGAACCGCTTCAGCAGCCCGCTGATGAGCCAGTGCTCCTCGCGGGAGATGCTCAGGTGCGTCCGGAGGACGGCGAGCAGCCGGGCCTCGTCCGGGGAGATCATCCCGTCGTTGCTCCACGCGGCCTCGAGGACGATCCGGTACGTGTCGAAGTGGTGCCACCGGTCCGGGTCCGACTTGCGGAGGTCGGTGAGGTCGAGGGACTTGGACCGCTCGACGATCCCGGCCTCGAACTCGATGACCTTCTCGTCGAGCCGCTTCTCGGGCAGTGCGTACACCTCCTCCTGGAGGAGGACGTCGAGGATCATCGCCTTCAGTTGGCTGCGGTTGAAGTCGGCGTCGGGCGTGGTGAGCGCGGCGAGGACGCGGCCCCGCTCCGCGATCTTGGCGGCGTCGTCCCTCAGGATGCGGGTCAGGTCGTCGTCCTCGAGCCCGCGGACGGAGGGCAGGTAGCTCGTCACGACGCGGAGCTTGACCATCTTGAGCATCAGCGGGGCGATGTCCTCGATCCGCTTGCACAGCGCCCGGCGCCCCCGCAGGCGGAACTCGGGCGAGTCGAGTTTGGGCTGCCGGCGGCGGCGGCGGGTCCGGGGCGCCTTGGCCCCGACGGCCCCTGGCACGTCACCGGGGGGCAGGCCGACGTCGCCGACCTCTTCCCACTCCCCCTCGTCCTGGTCATCGGGCTCGGACTGGTCGGTACCCTCGTAAAGGGCAATGCCGCCGACCGGCTCACTGGGTGCGTGACCGCTGGCGGCCGCTGGGCTCTGGGGCTCGGGGGCGCTTTCCGTGTCGGCGGTGGGCGCGGGGGACTGGGTGGTGACGCACGGGTTGGGGAGGGTCATGACGTCCTCGGTGGGCATACCGATTGGCGCTCGAAGCGGGTTGGTGACCCACCAGGTTACCATCACGGTCTCCCGCGTGTCCAATCCCAAGTTCTTTACCTTTGAACCGCGTGAGTGCGTCCCGCCCCCCCCTGCCCCGCGGTGTGCAACGGGCGCGGGATGATTTCCGCGTCGCCCCCCATGATTGGCACGGGACCGTGCTGCGCGGGAGCGTGAGGCCCGGGCTCGCGGTTGCCTGTCCAGGCAAACTGGCATGGTAGCCTGCCGCGATAACAGCGCAGTGATTGCCGCCGTGCCTACCCCGCGGGACTCCGTCCCAGCCGCGGGTTCGCAACCAGGTGATGGAATGAATTTAATCGAAATGCGTTCACCATCCATGTAAGCGGGTATAAACCTTGGGCGCGTGGAAAGCGCTGCACGCAACCGAGGACACCGTGGCTCTCTTCCGGCCCTTACCTGAACTCCCGAGGTAGCACTCATGAGCGACGTCGAAGCGCAACTAAACATCGCGATCGCAGACGTCCAGAAGGCAATAGACGGTCTCCCCCATAACGGCGTCCTGGAGCTGAATAATGACGCGATGTTCGCCGTCACCTTCCCCATTCAGCGGGCGGCACTGAGGCTCAGCCACACCTCCGACATCGTTACCGCCCGGTGGCTGGCAGCAGCCGAACGCGCGGCGTACGGCATCGCCCCCGCTGATCGCCTTTGGGGTGCACCCCTGCCGACTCCACGTTGACCGCTCCGCTGCCCCGGATCCTGCTGGCAACACGATTCACACTCGCAAGGAGCCCCCGTGGCGAACCCGCTGGTCCAAGAGTGCAAGTGGCCCGGCGTGGTCGCCGTGGCCTCGCTGACGTACTGCTGCGGGCACGGCATCAGCCCGGCCCGCGCGATCCTGACCACCTACCCCCAGACCGCCCCCATCGGGAGCACCGGCGACCTCGTCATCGGCGACGGGGTCAACCGGGTCACGCTCCGGGACTGCCGGGTGAGCCGGCTCACCGGCGAGGGCGGGCCGTCGGGCCAGACGTGGACCCTGGAGATCGAGGACCGCCGCTGGCGGTGGCCCGGCCTCGGCAAGATCAGCGGCAGCTACAACCAACTCGACAACCGGGGCAAGCTGGTCCCGTGGACCATCCGCAGCCCGATGGAACTGGCCAAGCTGTGCCTCGACGCGATGGGCGAGACCGGGTGGGAGGTGGTCCTCCCGGACGGCCTGCCCCGGGCGGCCGGGGCCGACACCGACAAGTTCCTGAAGCTCGGCGAGAACTTCGCGCAGAGCACGACCAACCCGCCGACCAGTTGGGACCACACGCCCCCGGCCGAGGCGCTGGCCCGGCTCGCCGACCAGTACGGGTGCCGGGTCGTGTACCAGCCGAACAAGGACCGCGTCCTGGTCACCCCGACGGGCCGGGGCGAGCCGCTCCCGTTCGGCCCGTGCGAGTCGCTCACCGCGGGGGTGGACTCGCCCCGTGTCCCCGTGTCGATCGGCGTGGCCGGCGCGCCGGTCCGCATCCAGACGCGGTTCCTCCTCGAAGCGGTCGGCGAGGAGTGGGACGGGAGCTACCGGCCGATCGACGACCTGAGCTACGCGCCGCGGGTGCCGGGCCAGCCCCAGGTGTCGACGGTCACGTTCACCGGGACCACGAACCCTTCGGTCCTCGGGGTGGACATCAACCCCGCCCCCGCCTCCCTCATCGGGACCACGCTCTCGTTCGCCGCGAACACCGCGACCCACGGAAGCGTCGCCGGGAAGTTGGCCGCCCTGGCGGCCCAGATCAACACGAGCCCGGACCTCGTGAAGGTGCTAACGGCCGCGGCGTCGCCGACGGTGCTGACGCTGACCGCGACCGAGGGCGGGCTCCTGTTCGCGGTCCGGGCCGTCGCGCAGGGCATCACGGCCCCGGCCAAGTTCGAGGCCGCGCTGGTGCAGCCGGCCGGACCGGCGAACGGGCGGTCGTGGCGGTACTGCCCGCCCCCGTCGTTCCCGAGCGTGCGGGCTTCTGACAACGGTCGGTTGAGCTACAGCCAGGCTCAAGACTTGGCCCGCCGGTCCGTATTCCGGTGCTATCGCGTCCTGATGATCGACCCGTTCGGCGGCACGGTGCCGTACCAACTGCCGTGGTACAAGGGCAAGGTCCTCCGCCGCCAGCAGATCCACCTGGAGCAGACGAAGGTCGAGCAGGTCGTGCCCGCGCCGCGCATCCCCGGCGCGGCGAACAAGAACAACCCGGCGAACTTCAACCTCCCGCTGCCCGGCCTGATCGGGGGCGTGCTGCCGGAGTTCTACAACGGGTACTCGCGGGACCAGGCGGCGGCCGTGACCGGGAGCGTGTTCAAGCACCTCGGCGGCCAGGTGATGTGGAACGTGAACGGCGAGTGGAACACGGCGCAGGGGGACCGGGTGTTCGCCGGGTTCACGATCGACCCGATGGAGCAGATCGTGGTCTTCAGCGACTACGTGTACACGCTGGCGGACGGCATGGGCTGTCTCCCAGCGGCCCTGACCCTGGAGACCGCGGTCACCGTGTCCGACGCCGACACGGGGGAACTGGTGCGGTGGGAGGCCGTGCGGCAGTTGGGCGGACCGGCCCCGCCCGAGTGGCAGCACCACGACGACCTGCGGGTGGGCGTCGTCGGCCAGTACACGGACGACCCGGACCCCAGGGGCCACCTGCGGAACGCGCTGACGGGGTGGGAGTACGCGTCCGGCGACGAGGACGACGCCACGGGCCGCGCGAAGTACTACCTGGACGGGATGCAGGCCCGGTACCAGATGCCCGAGAGCGACGGCCGGCAGTACATCGGCATCAAGCCGATCGACCCGGACGGGCTGGTCCACCAGGTCGAGTGGTCGATCGGCGGGAGCGGGCCGGTGACCCGGGCCAGCGCGAACAGCGAGATCAACATCGCGGTGCCGTCGTACTGGACCCGCCGCCGCGCCGAGAACCTGCCCCCGAACGCCGCCGCGGCCATCGCCAACCAGTTGGAGCGGGCGCGGGCCGCCATCCCGGACTTCAAGCCGCCGGCACCACAGCCCGGCGCGGTGCGGGCGGCGACCGCAGGCGTTCCCCCAGGATGAATTACTTCTTCTCGGCGTCCTTCTTCTTCAGGGCGTCGAGGAGAGGCTGGGTCGCCGCCTTGACGAGCTTGTCCTGTTCCGCTTTCGGGATCGAGGTGCTTGTCATCCGGTCCCGGGCATCTTCAACCGCGGCGTCGAACACCTTGTCCGCGGTCGCCCGCTTCGCAGCGTCGTCGCTCGCGAGGAGTGCGTGCTTCTTCGAAAGCCCCTCCCGCACGACCGCTGAGTAAAACACGCGCTGCCAAGCAATGAACCTGGGATCGTTGGCAGGGAGTCTCCCGAGAGCCCCACGCGGGTAGTCGTTGTAGATGTACCGCCAGGTCTTCGCGGCCTCGTCGTACTTGCCCTCAGCGAACGCCTTGGTGGCGTCCTGGTCGAGGGCCTTGTAATCCTTCGTCTTGTCTTGTCCGCCCGCGCCACCACAAGCCACCATCGCCACGCCCAGTAGTACCGCGCGCATGACGCGCTCCCTGCGGGCGGGTGTGTGGGGCGGCCTGGCCCGCGAGGCTGCCCCTGGGTAATTCGTGTGGGGCAGTTTAACCTTTCGCCCGGCGGCCCGCCAGCAACTCTCCGTGTCGGGCAGGACGGACGACATCTGCCCAAAACGGGCTAGAGCACCGGGGCGGCCGGGGGCCACTCGTCGCACGTCGGCAGCGACGCCGGTTGACGAGCCGCTCGGTTTCGTGGGCAGCCGCCTCGGGCGGCTCCCGCAGCGCCGACGACACGTCGCAGTCGACCCGCGGGTTGCCGGTGCTGACCGCCCCCCACGTCGCGCACGGGACCGGGGCCGGGTGGAAGAACGGCATGAAGTCGTTGGTGGCATCGGTCCCCACCTCCCGGCCGTGCAAGACGTCGAACCGACCGTCGCGCACGGCCCGCGCCGCCTCGGCCACCCGGGTCGGGACGGTGCGGCCGTCAGCTGCCGGCGGCGCTCGTCGACCCATCGGTTCAGGGGCGGCGCCGGGCGAGCAGTTGGCGCAGCCGCTGGGCCTCGGCGTGGTCCGGCTGTCGTGCGAGGACGCCGTCCACGGCCCGTTCCGCGGCGGCCCAGTCCCGGCCCTCGCGGATCAGAACTTGGGCGAGCACGAGGCGGGGGTGGAGCGCGTCGGGGTGGCGCGACAGGTACTTCCGCAGGACGTCCTTGGCCCGGCGGTGCTCCCCGCGGCCGGCCAAGCCACGGGCACGCAGGACGGCGGCCTCGGGGCCGCTCGGCGCCGCCCGGTCGATCGCCGCCGCCGCCTCGGCGACCTCGGCCCACCGCCCCTCGGCCGCGTACAGCTCGCCCAGCGACAGCCACGCTGGCAGGAAGCCCGGGCACTCCCGGAGGACGGCCCGCCAGAGTTCCTCTTGCTCGCGGGGGCGGCCCGGCCCGCACGCGGCCGCCAGCGCGTGGCGGGCCTTGTACCCGCACAGATCAGTGTCGTGGCACGCCCCGGACAACTCGGTCCCGCCGCCCAGGACGGCCCGGAACTGGGCCTCGGCCCCGGCCGCGTCGCCCGCCCCGAGGCGGAACTCCCCGTCGAGGAACGTCAGCTCGGCGTCCCGGGGGTACCGCCGGAGCCCGCACTCGCACCACTCCCGCGCGGCGCCCGGCCGCCCCGCCGCCAGGGCCGCCCCCGCGAGCAGGGCGTACACCCGCGGGCCGACTGCGCCGGGGAGCGCGGGTTGGGCGTGCGCCCGCTCCAGGCAGGCGACCGCGTCCGCGGCCCGCCCCAGCTCCAGGTAGCTGGCCCCGAGGTAGTACAGCAGGAACCCGTCGTCCGGGGAGTCCGCCCGGTCCAGCTCCAGGAGCCGCAGGTTGCGGACGAGCTTCCGGTGCCGCTCGGCCGCGTCCGTGTACCCGAGGTGCCGGATGGCCACCCCGGCCTCCCGGACCCGCCCGCCGGCCCGCTCGATCGCCGGCCGGATCTGCTCGTGGACGCGGTACTCCCAGCGGACCCCGGGGGCGTTCCGGAACAGCCGCACCTCCCGCCCCTCGACCTCCCGGCCGCCCAGGTCGTGGCGGACGCGGAACTCGTACCCGGCCGCGTCCCCGCCCAGGCCGCCGAGGAGCCGGGCGAGCGCGTCCCGCTCGCCCGCGTCGACCCGCTCGTCGGCGTCGAGCCGGAACACCCATTCCCTCGTCGCGTGCCGGACGGCCTCGTTCCGGGCGGCCGCGAAGCTGTCGCACCACGGGAAGTGGACCACCCGGGCCCCGAGCCCCTGCGCGACGTCGGGCGTGCCGTCGGTGGAGCCGGTGTCCACGACGACGACCTCGTCGAACACCCCGGCCAGCGCCCGCAGCGCGCCGAGGTTCGACGCCTCGTCGCGGACCACCATCGTCAGGGACACGCCCGGCCGCGTCATCGTCGCCCTCCCGGTCCCGGCGGCGTGGTCACCGGGGGGCGGTCCGGGCCGCGCCCCCCGACCCGCCGGGGACCACCTGAGCGTCAGGATAAGGCCCGCGAAGTCGCGTGAAAACCCACCGCATTCCGGACGAGCGCCGTGCGTGTGGTGAGGTGTCACACATCTCGTGCGTGCCAACGGGCCTCCCGCCGTCCGGTTTTGCTGCGAAACCCGGCGCGGCGGTGGCATACGGCGCCCGCGCCGGCCTTGCCCCAACCCGTGCCGTCGCCTGTCAATCGGTGGATCCGGTCGGGAAGAATTTTTGACTCACGGTCATCTTCCCTTCGCTGAAAATCACGTGTCACCGGCCTCCGGGCCGCTCGCCCACAGAATGACAGTCGCGAATTTTCACTTGACAATACCGCCGCCTTTGGAAGAATCCACCCCTGCCCCGCCCAGGCGAAACTGGACTCTCCCACCTCAACGGGCAGCACCGTGCGTGATCCCCTCTCCCGCCTGGCGCGGACCGCTCGGTCCGCGAAGGACCTCCTCCTCGCCGCGTTCCCCCGGGGCCGCTTCCCCGGGTCCGCGGCCCGGCCCGCGGGGACGCGGCTCGCGCTGACGGAGCTGGAGGAGCGGGCGCTCCTGAGCTTCCAGATCAACATCTTTACGCGGGGGCTTCAGGAGGGCCCCGCGACCAGTACCGCGTACATGTGCATCTACCTCTCGGGCACCGCGCCGACCGACGGGCGGACGATCACGTTCGACTACCAGGCCGTGGACGGGTCGGCCCGAACCGGGGCCGACTTCACCGCCGCCGGGGGCACGGTCACCCTCAACCCCGGCAACGGCTACTTCCAGTTCGTCCCCGCGGCCGCCACGGCCGTCAACGACTCCGCCCCCGAGCCGACCGAGACGTTCGGGATCCGCATCTCGAACGTGACCAACCTCGGGCCGGACGGCGCCCTGGTGTACACCTTCAACGCCTCGACGCTGTACCCCGTCGCCGACGTCATCCCCAACACCATTACCGACGACGACGCCGGCCTGTTCACCAAGATCGCGTTCCTGCTGACTTCGCCGCCGCCGTGCCCAACCCAGGACCTCGTCGCCGACGCCACGGTCAAGCCCCCGCCCCCGTCCGGATCGGGCGGGAGCCCGGTGCGGTACGCCGACGGGGTCGTGACGGTCGCGGCCGACGACCTGAGCGGCGGCCTCGGGGTCCCGTGGGGCGTGCAGCGGACGTGGACCAACGCGCCCGGGGCCGCCGCCCGGCCCGACGCGGGCAACGGCTGGATCCTGTCCCAGAACCCGTTCCTCGTTCAGGCCGCCGCGGGGTACGACGACACGATCGTCGAGGTCTCCAACGGGACCACGGCCCGGTTCTTCGACACGGTCAGCGGGGGGTACGTCGCCCGCCGGGCCGACGCCACCGCCCTGGCCCACGACACGGTCAACCACGTGTTCGTGCTGACCGACGGGACCGGGGCGCGGGTCACGTTCTACGACTTCTCCGCCACCCACGCGGCCGGGAAGCGGGGCCGGTTCGCCGGGTACGAGGACGCGGCCGGTAACGTAGTGACCGTGGTCTCGTCCGACGCGGACGGGCGGGCGACCGAGATCCAGAAGACGGTCCCGAGTGGGGCCACGACCGAGACCGAGTCGTACCTGTACGCCTACTCGGGCTCGGGCGGCACGGCCGGGCAACTGGCGTCGGTCACGCAGCGCCGGCGGGTCGGGGCCGGGGCGTGGGCGACTGTCCGGTCGGTCGAGTACACCTACTACGGGTCGGGCGACGCGAACGGCAACCCGGGCGACCTGAAGACGGCCGTGGTCAAGGACCCGGCCGGGAGCGTGCTGAACACCGACTACTACCGGTACTACAAGACGACGGGCTCGGGGGGGTACGCCGGCGCGCTCAAGTACATCGTCTCCGGGCCGGGGTACGACCTCGCGGCCGCGACCCTGGGTTCGGCGACCGGGGCGACCGACGTCCAACTCGCCCCGTACGCGGCGAACTACTTCGAGTACGACGGGACCGGGCGGGTCACCAAGGAGGTGGCCGGGGGGCTCGGGTGCCCGGTGTGCACCGCGGGCCAGGGCGAACTCACGTACGCGTACACGACCAACGCGACCGGCGGGAGCATGAACGGGTGGGCCACCCGGACCGTGGAGACGCTCCCCGATGGTACCGTCAACACGGTGTTCACCAACGCGTTCGGGCTCGTCATATTGAAGGCGGTCCAGCCCGCCGGGGCCCCGGCCCCGTGGATCGACTACTACCGGTACGACGACGCCGGCCGGGTGGTCCTGCACGCCGCCCCGTCCGCGGTCACCGGGTACACCACGGCGTACGACGACCTGGTCCACTACGTCGCCGACAACGCCCAGTACCTCAGCGACTCCGCCGGGCTGGTGACCGCGTACACCTACGGCTCGACCACGACCGCTCTGGCGGGCGCCCCGGGCGACGTCGCCGGCTACCTCAAACAGGCGGACCTCCGGCAGGGGGAGACCGGGACCGCGGTGCCCCAGGGGGCGTGGGCCTACTACCTCCGGGCCGCGGCCTCGGGCATCTACTTCCACCTCGCCACCGACACCTTGTACCGGAACGAAAACGGGACCGGGGGGCAGACGACTAGCTACGCGTACACGTTCGTCACGGGCACGAACGAGGTCGTTTCCGTCACCACCACCCTGCCGACCGTCACTACGGCCCAGAACGGCTCGAACAGCGTCAGCACCGTGACGTCGGTGTTCGACGACCACGGGCGACCGGTCTGGATGAAGGACGCAAGCGGGTTCATCACCTACGTTCAGTACGACCCGGCGACCGGCGCAGTGGTGAAGACGATAACCGACGCGGACACAGCCCAGACCGGGACGTTCGCGAACCTACCCAGCGGATGGGCCACGCCGTCGGGGGGCGGGCTGCACCTGACAACGGCCTACGAGGTAGACGCTCAAGGTCGGGTGACAAAAGCGACGACGCCCGAGGGTCGGGTCAACTACACGGTGTACAACGACGCGGCCCACGAGGTCCGGTCCTATCAGGGATGGAACAGCGGCACCAACACGCCCACCGGGCCGACCGTGGTGACCCGCGAGGACCGGGCCCGCGGGTACACCGAGACCCTGACCACGACCGCGGCCCCGGCCGTCTCGGGCGGCCGGCCCACGGGGGCCGAGTCGGTCGGGCAGGTGCAGTCGCTGTCTCGGTCGTACGTGAACGCGTTCGGCCAGGTGGTGTCCGCGGACGCCTACTTCGACCTCGGCGGGGTGACCTACTCGACCGCGGCGAACCTCGGCACCGAAGGGGTGAACTACTACCGGATCCGGTACGGCTACGACCACTATGGCCGAAAAAACAAGGTCACGAGCCCCGAGGGGACGATCACCCGCACGGAGTACGACGGGCTCGGCCGACGGGTGAGCGACTGGGTGGGTACGGACGACACCCCGACCACCGGGTTCTGGTCGCCCACCAACCTGGCCGGCACGAACACGGTGAAGGTGGCCGCGTACGAGTACGACGGGGGCGGGGTCGGGATCAGCAACCTCACCAAGGTGACCGAGGTCCCCGGGGGCGGGGCCGCGAACCGGGTGACGCAGACGTGGTACGACTGGCGGGGCCGGGCGGTGGCGGTCAAGGCCGGAGTCGAGACCACCGAGGGCACGGCGGCCAACCGCCCTTTGGTGTACAGCGACTACGACAACCTGAACCAGGTCACCAAGGTCCGCCAGTACGATGCGGACGGGGTCACCCCAACCGTGACCAGCGGCGTGCCGCAGCCGCTCAGCTCGGGCCTGCTGCGGGCGCAGTCGACGACGAGCTACGACGAGTTGGGCCGGGTCTACCGGTGCGACACGTTCTCGGTCAACCCGACCACCGGGGCGGTGTCGACCAACTCGCTCCACTCCGACGTGTGGTACGACGGCCGCGGGTACGCCATCAAGACCGCGGCGCCCAACGGGCTGGTCCAGAAGGCGGTGATCGACGGGGCCGGGCGGGTGACGACGTCGTACGCGACCGACGGCGGCGGGGATGCGGGGTACGCCGACGCCGACGACGTGACCGGCGACACGGTCGTGACGCAGTCCGAGGCCGCGTACGACAAGGACGGGCTGACACTGACCTCGACGGTCCGGGAGCGGTTCCACAACGCCAGCGGGACTGGGGCGCTGGGTTCGCCGTCGGGCGGGGTCGGGGCGCGGGTGAGCTCCGCCGGGTACTACTACGACAACGCCGGGCGGCTCACCGCGGCGGTGGACGTGGGCACCAACGGCGGCACCGCGTGGACCCGGCCGGGCACGGTCCCGACCCGCAGCGCGACGGCCCTGGTGGCGAGCTACGGGTACGCGGCCGACGCGGTCCAGACGGTGAAGTTGACCGGCGCGCCCACGGGCGGGACGTTCACCCTGTCGTTCGGCGGGCAGACGACGGCGGCGATCGCCTACAACGCTTCGGCGGCGACGGTGCAGACCGCGCTCCAGGCGCTGACGAGCGTGGGGGCCGGGAACGCGGTGGTGACGGCGGCACCGGGCGGCGGGTGGCAGGTGCGGTTCGCCGGCACGCTCGCCGGGAAGTGGCAGGCGAAGCTCACCGCCAGCGGGGCCGGGCTGACCGGCGGCTCCTCGCCGGCGGTGGCGGTGGCGACGCTCTCGGCCGGCGGGGACGCGGGCGGGCCGTTCGAGGCAACCGACCCCAAGGGCATCGTGGGCCGCACGTACGCGGACGCGCTGGGCCGGGCGACGCAGACGGTCGAGGCGTTCACCAACGGCGCGATTACCGACACGTCGAACAAGACGGTGGGGTACGCCTACAACTCGGTGGGCATGACCAGCCTGACCGTGGCGCTGACCGGGGGCGGGGTGCAGACCACGCAGTGGGTGTACGGGGTCACCCAGGGCGGCGGGAACAGCGTCGACTCCAACGACGTGGTGTCGGCGACCCGGCACCCGGACGCGACGACCGGGGCGGCGAGCGCGACCCAGCAGGAGACGGTGACGGTCAACGCCCTGGGCCAGACGCGGACCGCGGCCGACCGCAACGGGAGCGTCCACACCCTCACCTACGACGTGCTCGGGCGGGTGGTGAGCGACGCGGTGACCACGCTAGGGGCGGGCGTCGACGGGGCGGTGCGGCGGGTCGAGACCGCGTACGACGGCCAGGGCAACGCGGTCAAGGTGACGAGCTACAACGCCGCGAGCGCCGGGAGTGTGGTGAACGAGGTGCTCCGGGACTACAACGGCCTGGGGCAGCTCATCACCGAGTGGCAGTCGCACAGCGGGGCGGTTGTCACCTCGACGACGCCCAAGGTGCAGTACGCGTACAACTTCAACGCGAGCGGGACGGCGAACCAGTCGCGGCAGACGACGCTCACGTACCCGTCCGGGTACGCGGTCACGTCCAACTACTCGTCGGGCCTGAACAACTCCATCAGCCGCCTGTCGTCGCTATCCGACTCGACCGGGACGCTGGAGAGCTACGACTTCCTGGGGCTGGGCACGGTGGTGCGGCGGGCGCACCTGCTGCCCGGGGTGGACCTCACGTACGTCAAGCAGGGGGCCGAGCCCAATGGCGACGCCGGGGACCAGTACACGGGCCTGGACCGGTTCGGGCGGGTGGTGGACCAGCGGTGGCTCAAGACCAGCACCGGCGCGGCGGTGGACCGGTTCCAGTACGGGTACGACGAGAACTCCAACCGCACGTTCCGCGACAACCTGACCAACCTGGCGTCGGGCGAGCTGTACGGGTACGACACGCTGAACCAACTGGCGTCGTTCCAGCGGGGCACCCTCAACGGGACCAAGACCGGACTGACCGGGGCCGCGGCCCGCAGCCAGAGTTGGGACTACGACGCAACGGGGAACTGGGACTCGGTGACCACCAACGGCGCAACCCAGGCCCGGACCGCGAACAAGCAGAACGAGGTGACGAGCATCGGCGGGGCGACCGCGCCGACGTACGACGCCAGCGGGAACATGACGGGCGACGAGACCGGGCGGCAGTTCGTGTACGACGCGTGGAACCGGCTGGTGGCGGTGAAGAATTCGGGCGGGACAACCCTGGAGACGTTCGGGTACGATGGGCTGAGCCGGCGGGTGACGCGGACGGCGGGCGGCACGACGACGGACCTGTACTACTCGGCCGACTGGCAGGTGCTGGAGGAGAAGGTCGGGGCGAACACCGCGGCCCGGTACGTGTGGTCCCCGGTGTACGTGGACGCGCTGGTCCTGCGGGACCGGGACACCGATGCGAACGGCACCCTGGACGAGCGGCTGTGGGTCGCCCAGGACGCCAACTGGAACGTGACCGCCCTGATCGACGGCACCGGCACCGTGGTCGAGCGGTACGCCTACGACCCGTTCGGCGTCCAGACCGTGTACGACGCGAGCTACGCCGTGCGGGGCGCAGGAAGCAGTTACGCTTGGGCGTACGGGTTCCAGGGATTCCGGTACGACGCCACCAGCAGACTCAACGAGTCGCGGTTCCGGTGGTACAGCCCCACCCTGGGCCGGTGGGTCAGCCTCGATCCGATCCGGTTCGCGGCAGGTGACGTGAACCTTTACGTTTTCGTTGGGAACGGGCCGATTTCGGGCCTGGATCCGAGCGGGTTGCAGGCGGCTCCCGTGCGACCGGCACTGGCGCGGCCGGCTCCGACGCTACAGATCTACCGCCCCCCGATCGACCCCAACAGACCGGGCACTCAGCCAGGTGGTGGCCCAGCGCCATCGGCGTCGGTTCTTCCACCCGCGTACGCTTACAAGCCTTACGAATTAAATTCCATGAGCCTGTATGAACGGAACCGCCTGTTTAATCCAGTAGTGGATGGCTACGGCAATCGCGCCTTGGAGCCGTATCCTATGGCTGCACCTCTTCTGGCGTCTCCCCCCCTACCGGGATACTCTTCGCCATCACGAGGATCAATCATTTGTGGAGTGAAGAGCCCGTCCACGCCCCCAAGTGCGAATCCGTCGCCAACTCCTGATCCTGCGCCACAGAATGTGGACAAGTCCAACCATTGCTGTCTTCTATCAACATTAACTAGCGCACAGAGCCCCATCGTCCCCAGAGGCTGGAAGCAATGCATTTACAAGTGCGCCGGAGTTGGCCAAGTTATTGTATCGGGGCACGTCATCCCTGAGGATTGGCCCTGCGCCGGCTCCGACCCAAAAACTGGGAATGTACCATATTTATGGAATTTTCCGGGAGTAATGCCTGACGGTTGGAAGTTCCTCGATCCAATTCCGGACCGCAGACTTCTGCCGAAAGATCCCCCACCGGGCTGGGGCGCGGCACCAAAATGCTGACAATGTGGAAGGATTCTCGCGTGCGGTTCAGGAATGGTACATCAAACGCTGTCTCTGTGCTGCCCACAAGTGATCGACGCAACACATGATCTCGAGCGTGTCCTATGACAAATTTAGATTGGCGACAAGAGTACCAGAGTGGCCGGTACCGTCAGGCCGCAGCAATAATAGAGCAATTGGGCGATTTTGATAATCTCGATAGCTTGGTTGCACTGGGTTGCTTATATCTATATGGCATGCACCTATTTGATACCGAAGCCGAATATATGGAATTTACGAGCACCGCTTCCGGCGCAGAGCAATCCGCGGTATGGAAAGCACAAGAGAGCTCCCGCCTCCGGGGCGAGACTCTTCTAGCGCGTGCCGCCGAGTTAGGCAGCAAGGCGGCCGCTCAGAATCTAGCCAATTATCATCTAATTAATGGTTCAAATCTCCCCGAGGAGGATCGTAGATTGAAAGCCGACTATTACTTCAAGCTCGGCGAATCGCTTGGAGAGCCATAAGATTGAGTGCAAGCGCCGAACACCAATCGACACGAGTCGAGGTTAGGAGCGATCACGGGTTGGCTCTCGTCTTCGGCCGTTGCGGCACCTGCGCGTCGCACGCTCCGCAGATATTTTTGTCCTGGCCGCCCCGCTCCCCGCCATCATATGGTCTGGTCCTGCCGGGGAAAATCCAGCGGCTTCAAGTTGGGCGTAGGCGAGATGTGGGACGCATGGAGCCCTGTTGAGATGGAGGTGGCCACCTCCATCTCAACAGGGCTCCATGCGTCCCAACCCCAAGTCCTTCCGGCCCACCCCGGCCCACGCCACCCGGCACCTCCGGCCGGATGTGGGCTGCCCGCATCGCGATCGACTACCACGTATAGACCGGATTAAGCAAACATCCCTTGAGGCTTAACCGTTAGATGGCACGGGGCTACTCACACGCCATTCAGCTTGGGTTGGCTCCTGGGAAATCGCCAACCTCCCAGTTAAAGCAATCGCTGGAGGCCCGCGTTTCAACCCCGCCACCTTAACGCCACCTTACACGGCGGCCGTCGGTGGACACCTGTGGAAAGTAGATACCGGTTCTCCTACGTTCGTAGGATGCCGCGGGCGGTAGTGGACGCCAGTAGACTCAGAAAATCGCTTTCGTAAAGCGGGGGTCGTGAGTTCAAATCTCACAGGCGGCTCTCCCCTTGATCGCTCCCGATCGTCCTCAGAAGCTCCCAAGTCTTGAGATTCCAAGGCGTTCGGACGAGTGGCCCCGCCGCTCTCCGACGCCTCGTTATCTTCACGAATCCTCAACCGTCCTCGCCCTGTAGGGGCCGCGAACCTCGGAGTCGTCGGTCCCGGACTGGCCGAGGGTGGCCCCGTTCCGGGCATCGCTGGGGACGGGAGCGACGCGGGGAGCGCGACAGGCCGGTTCGTTCTCTGAGTATCGGCCGAGCTTCCCGCCCCCAGCCCCATCCCGTGGTCGCCCATGACCTACGCCGATTTGCGGTCCCACCTGGATCGACTCGAGGACGTTCGCAACGAGGTCATCGACCAGGGCGACGTCCCGTCCCCGGAACTCGAGGACCGGCTGCGGAGCGCGCGGGCGTTGGTCGCCGCGGTGAAGCGGCGGCAGCAACAACGTGCCCACGCCCGAACGGAGTCGAGTCCGGGCGGCAGCCCGCTCGAGATCGAATTGCAGGTCCGGGCGTAGGCGGCGGGCCGGTGTTCTTCAGCACACCCGCCGGGCTCGCGTCGCTCCCCTCGCAGGCCCCTCAACAGCACACCACGCAGTCGGCTGAGCCGACCGGCACCCCGTTCCGGGGTTCGCTCTTCGATCGAGCGGGTAACGTGACGCGGGGCCGGGGTCTGGCCCCCGGCCCCGCGCCCGTGTTTCGGACTCCTGCCGCTGTTACTTCTTGCGGACGAGGCTCATCTTCCCGCAGTGGTCATCGGACGGCTTGCCGCCGACCCACGCCTCGCCGGCGATCTCGATGTGGTCGGCGTCGATGACGGTGACCGTGGCCCCGTGCATGTGGGCGTCCTTGGCCGGGTCCAGGTTCGTGCCCCCGGCGAACACCCACCGGATCTGGTTCGCGGGGGCCTTCGGGTCGGCCTTCATCCGGGGTTGGTTCCCCAGCACGCAGTAGTGGGTCATCACCAGCTCGCCCTTGTCGAGGTGGTACACCGAGACCATCTCCTGCGGTTGCCCGGGGAACAGCGTCTCGTGGACCGCGGACCCGCCCGCGGTGACCCGCACGACCGACACGATTTTGTCGGTCGGCTTCCCGTCCTTGTCGGCCTCCACCCAGGTGCCGGCGAACCCCTTGAGCCGCTCCAGGCCGGGGTGCGCGGGGGCCGCCTTGGCGGGCGGGTCCTCCCCGCGGCCGGTGGCGGTCAGGGCGATCAGAACCAGGCCGGCTGTGAGCATCCGTCGCATCGTATCAACCTCCCAGAAACAGGGCGAACGAAGCACCGACCCCGCGGCGCGGGGGGGTGTACCAGTCGTCGGGCCGCAGCGGGCGGCCCGTCGTGTGCAAGTTGGTCGAACGGGCGGGGCCGGGATCGACACCGGGTCACGCCGCGGGTTGAGAATTCCGCAGGCCCGACAGGTCGACGAGGGCGCGGACCTCGACCGAGCCCCGCGCCGCCCCGGGGTGCTCGGCGGCGATCGCGAGGGCGGCGGCCCGCGACTCGGCGCGGACCACGTAGAACCCGCCGAGCACCTCGTGCGTCTCGGCGAACGGGCCGTCGGTGACGTGCCGGACCCCGTTCCGGACCCGGACGCAGGTGGCCGTGGCCGCGGGGTGCAGCGGGGACGCCAACGCGTAGCGACCGTCGGCGCTCAGCCGGTGGCACAGGCCGACCGCCGCAGACAGGGCGTCCCGGCGCGCCGCGTCGCCGGCCCGCTCCCACGCGCCCTCGTCGTCGTAGCACAGCAGCATGTACGGGGTGCCGCCGGCCCCCGGTGCGGCGAACGGGGCGATGCGCTCGGGCGGCAGCCCGTCGACGCAGAGCACCGGGCGGATCTCGGCGGCCCCCTTCGCGACCGGCGGGAGCCGGGCCGCGACCGCGATGGCCTCGTCGAGGTCCGCGAGGTCCAGCAGGAAGTACCCGCCGAGTTGCTCGATCGTCTCGGCGAACGGCCCGTCGGTGACGAGCGGCCGGCCGTCCCGGACCCGCACGGTGGCGGCGGTGGCGACCGGGTGCAGCGGGGCGGTCGCAACGAGCTTCCCCTGGGCGGCGAGGTCGTCGCACACGGCCAACGACTCCAGCACGCACTCCCGCCGCTCCGCGTCGGTCCAATTGCTCTCGGCCCCGTACATGAGGAACAGGTAGCGCATCGTCCCCTCCCGTGTTCGTCCGGCCCGTGATTCACCCAGTGGTCGAACGGTGCGGCCGCGGATCGACACGCCGCCCGCTTATTTTTCTGCGCACCGCGGCGCGCCCGTCACTGTGTGGACATGGTTCGCCCCGCGCGGGCCGCCACGGAGGGCGGCCCCTACAAACCAAAGGCAAATCTCTGGTAGGGGCCGCCCTCCGTGGCGGCCCGCCGGCCACTTCCTGCGTGTCCCAAGAATTTCAAGAGCGGCCGCGGCCGTCACAACTGTTCCAGGCGCTTCCGCAGGAACCGGCGCTCCGGCTCCTGGCGGGCCAGCTCCAGGGCGCGCGTGTACGCGGCCCGTGCGTCGCCGGTCCGCCCCAGGCGGCGGAGCAGGTCGGCGCGGGCGGCGTGGGCCAGGTGGTACCCGGCGAGGTCGCCGCGGCCGAGGATCTGGTCGACCAGGGCGAGCCCGGCCGCGGGGCCGTCGCGCATCGCCACCGCGACCGCCCGGTTCAGCTCGACCACCGGGGTCGGGTTCGCCGCGAGGAGGGCGTCGTAGAGGGCGGCGATCCGCACCCAGTCGGTCGCCGCGGGGGTCGCCGCCCCGGCGTGGACCGCGGCGATCGCGGCCTGGAGCGCGTAGAATCCGGCCCGGCCCCCGGTCAGCGCCCGCTCCGCCAGCGCCTGGCCCTCGGCGATCAGGCCGCGGTCCCACGCCCCCCGGTCCTGGTCCTCGAGCAGGACGATGTCGCCGCCCGGGGTCGCGCGGGTGCGGCGGCGGGACTCGTGGAGGAGCATCAGGGCGAGCAGGCCGACCGCCTCCGGGTCGGGCAGGAGGTCCGCCACGAGCCGGCCCAGCCGGATGGCCTCGGCCGACAGGTCGGCCCGGGTCAGGGCGGGACCGGCGGTGGCCGAGTACCCCTCGTTGAACACCAGGTACACGACGGCGAGGACCGACCCGAGTCGCTCCGGCAGGTCGTCCCCGTCCGGGACGGCGACCGGGATGCCGGCGTCGCGGACCTTGGCCTTGCCCCGCACGATCCGCTGGGCCATCGCCGCGGGCGCGACGAGAAACGCGGCGGCGATCTCGTCGGTGGTGAGCCCGCACACCTCGCGCAGCGTGAGCGGTACCTGCACGGCGCGGTCCAGGGCCGGGTGGCAGCACGCGAACACGAGGGCGAGCCGGTCGTCCTCGACGGGGCGGGCGTCCCGCGTCGCGTTGGCCCCGGCGACGGCGGCGATGCGGTCGGCCACCTCCGGCCGGACCGCCGCGAGGTGGGCGCGGCGGCGGATCGCGTCGATCGCCTTGAACCGCCCGGTCGACACGAGCCACGCGCGGGGGTTGTCGGGGACCCCGTCGGCGGGCCACCGCTCGACCGCGGCGGCGAACGCGTCGTGGGCGGCCTCCTCGGCGAGGTCGAAGTCCCGGAGCAACCGGACGAGGGTGGCGAACACCCGGCGGTACTCGGCCCGGTAGGTGGCGTCGATCAGTGCGGGCACGTCGGTCGGGTCCGTCACGGCCGGGTCGCCTCGGTACAAGTGCCCCGCGGCCCGAAAGCGGCGCCGGGGCGGTGGGTGGCGGGGAGAGGGTACCGACCACCGCGGCGGGGCCGGAAGGTCAGTTGTTGCGGGAGCAGTTCGGGTCTCTTCATCTCGTCGCCTCCTCGGTCGTGCTGCTTCCTCGTCGCCGCCATCCCGCGGGGGCGGTCGCTTCCTGTGCGGCTGGGCGTCTTCGGTGTTGTCGAGGTCAAGTGGCTTCTCATCCCGGGGTGTTTCACCGGCGGGCCTACGCCTCGCCGCTCGCTAAGATGAGTCGAGTGTCCAATTTCGCGACTCGCGGGCAATCCCCTGATATCTCCCCATTCCGAACGTGGAGTTCCCGTGAATCCGATCGTGTCGCGACGGCAAGTTCTTCGAGCCGGCTCGGCGGTACTGGCGCTGCCGTGGCTCGAATCGCTGGCACGTGGGCAGGACAAGGCGGCTCCGAAGCGGATCATCACCGTCTGCACCAGCTTCGGCCTGTACGGGCCGGCGTTCTTCCCCGCCGCGGCCGGCAAGGACTACGAGGCCAGCGAGTACCTCAAGGTGCTCGGCGACCTCCGCGAGCAGTTCACCGTCTTCTCGGGCATCTCGCACCCCGACATCGGCGGCGACCACGCCTCGGAGGCGTGCTTCCTCACGAGCGCCAAGCACCCGACGCGGCCGGGGTTCCGCAACACCGTGTCGCTCGACGTGGTCGCGGCCCAGCACGTCGCCGGCGCGACGCGGTTCCCGCTCATGACCCTCGGCACCCTGGACGGCAGCCCGCTGTCGTACACGCCGACCGGGGCGGGCGTCCCCGCCCTCACGCTGCCGTCGCAGATCTACGCCCGCATGTTCCTGGCCGGGAACAAGGGCGACGTGGAGCAGGAACTCGCCCGGCTGCGGCGCGGCCAGAGCGTGCTCGACCGCATGAAGGGGCGGCTCGGCGAGTTGAACAAGTCGGTGAGCCAGATCGACCGCCAGCAGATCGCCGACTACACCGAGGCGGTGCGCGACCTGGAGAAGCAACTCGTCGCCGAGGAGGCGTGGGTCAACCGGCCCAAGCCCAAGGTGAGCGAGCCGGCCCCGACCGAGGGCTTCCCGAGCCCGTTCTCGGACCGCAGCGACAGCATCGGCCGGGCGAAGGTGCTGTTCCAGCTCGCCAGGCTCGCGGTGCAGACCGACTCGACCCGCGTCGTGACCATCTTCATCCGGGGCTCGGACGACAAGCCGCCGATCCCCGGCATCAGCGAGGGGCACCACGGCCTCTCGCACCACGGCCGCAACCCCGCCAAGATCGAGCAACTGAAGGTCATCGAGAAGGCGAAGGTGGCGGCGTTCCGCGACCTGCTCGTGTCGCTGCGGGACGCCAAGGAGGGCGGCGGCAGCCTGCTCGACTCGACGCAGGTGCTCATCGGCAGCAACCTCGGCGACGCGAGCGGCCACGGCACCACGAACCTGCCGATCCTCCTCGCCGGCGGCGGGTACAAGCACGGCCGCCACATCGCCGGCGACGTGAAGAACAACACGCCGCTGGCGAAGCTGTACGTCAGCATGCTCCAGAAGTTCGGGGTGGCGACCGACAAGTTCGGCTCCGGCACCGGGACCATCGCGGACCTGGGCTGAGCGCCCGGCTCATGAAGACGAAGCGACGGCACGCGGACGACGCGGATCGAAGACGGGATGAAGAGGATCAGGCAAGGCCGATTTCAAAGAACGAATTTCGTCTGATCGGTTTTCGATCCTGCCTTTCATCCGCGTCGTCCGCGTGCCATCGCTTCGCTTCTCGTTGAACTCCGGTCGCGTACGCTGCCGGCTCGCCAGGTTACGAGTTCCTTCCATCCAACGAGCCGGACATGCGATACGCTCTCGCCCTGATGACGGTGCTGGCGGTTCACGCGGCGGCGCGGGCCGACGACGCGGCCGCCGCGTTCCAGAAGCGGGTCGTGCCGGTGCTGCAAGCGCACTGCACGGACTGCCACGGCGGGGACAAGCCGAAGGCCAAGCTCGACCTCGCCGGGCCGCGAACGCTCGACCAACTCCGCTCGCAGAGCCACCAGTGGTTCTCCGTGCTCGAACGGGTCGAGGCGGGCACGATGCCGCCGAAGGGCTCGGACCCGCTCACGCCCGCCGAGAAGCAGGCCCTCGCTGCGTGGGTCCGCGGCGAGTTCTCAACCCTGCTGATCGAACAGCAGCGTCTGGAGGGCCGGAGCAAGTTCCGCCGCCTGTCCCGCACCGAGTACGCGAACACCGTGCAGGACGTCTTCGGCGTCCGCCCGCCGGTGGTGCGGCTGATGCCGTCCGACGGCCGCGTCGACGGCTACGACAAGGTCGCCGCCGCGCTGCCGTTCTCGACCGCCTCGACGGAAGCGTCCCTGAAGGTCGCCGACGACATGGTGGCGCGGATGTTCGAGCTGCCCGAGAAGAGGGCGAGCTACCGGCTGTGGGCGCGGCCGAGCGAGCAGTCCAAGGGCCACCTGCTGGAGCTGCCGGACGGGTCGCACGTGTCGTTCAACACCGACACCACGTCGGGGCCGCTGGCGCGGGGCGACGGCCCCGACGGCAAGAAGGCGAACGGGTTCCCCGGCGTGCAGAAGCCCGGGATGCACCGCCTGCAGGTCTCGGCCTACGGGTACCAGACCGACAAGCCGCTGCCGGTCGGGATCTACGCCGGCCACGTCTGGGCGTACCCGCAGATCCTCGACCTGGTGAAGATCATCGAGATCCCGCCCGGCAAGCCCGCGGTCGTGGAGGTGGACGTCTACCTGCGCACGGGCCGCGACAGCGACGGCCCCAGCGGCGACGGCATCCGCCTCATCCCGCTCGGGCTCGGCGTGCCGGTGCCGAAGAACACCCAGGCGTCGGTGCTGGGCAAGGGGCCGGGCATGGCGCTCCAGTGGGTCGACGTCGAGGAACTCGACGAGACGCTGCCGGGCCAGCGGCTGTTCACCGCGGACATGACCCCGGCCGTCCGCACGGCCTTCGCCAAGAACGCGACGCTGAAGACCGCCATGGTTCCCCGCGACGAACTCCAGGCCGTCGCCGAGAAGAGCTTCGCGCGAATCGGCGCGCGGCTGTTCCGCCGCGACCTGACCGACGCCGAACTCTCGGGCAGCGTGAAGAGCTACTTGAAGGCGGTGGACGCCGGGAGCCCGTTGCGGGCCGCGTTCGTCAGCGAGGTGACCGCGATGATGACCGCCCCCGACTTCCTCTGCGTCGTCGAGCGGCCGGGCAAGCTGACCGACTTCGCCCTCGCCTCGCGGCTGTCGTACTTCCTGTGGAACTCGGCCCCCGACGACGACCTCCTCGACGCGGCCCGCAAGGGCACGCTGACCGACCCCGCGGCGCTGCGGGCGCAGACCGAGCGGATGCTGAAGGACCCGAGGGCCGAGCGGTTCGTGAAGGACTTCCTCGACCAGTGGCTCGGCCTGTGGGGCATCGACAACACCACGCCCGACCGGGACCTGTACCCCGAGTACGACGACCTGCTGAAGTTCTCCAGCGTGATGGAGACGCAGGCCACGTTCCGCCACATGCTCGACAAGAACCTGAGCGTCCGCGACTTCGTGGCCCCGCAGTGGGCGATGGTCAACGGGCGGCTGGCGAAGCACTACGGCATCCCCGGCGTGGAGGGCTTCGCCGTCCGCGAGGTGCGCCTGCCGGCCGAGTCGCCGTTCGGCGGCATTTGGACCCACGCTTCCACGATGAAGGTGACGGCCAACGGCACGCTCACCTCGCCGGTGAAGCGCGGCGTGTGGGTCGCGGAGCGGCTGCTCGGCACGCCGATCCCGCCGCCGCCGGCGAACATCGACCCGGTCGATCCCGACACCCGCGGGGCCAAGACGCTGCGCGAGCAACTCGCGCTCCACAGCGGCAAGGGGTCGTGCGCGGCGTGCCACGCGAAGTTCGACCCCTACGGCTTCGCGCTGGAGAGCTTCGACGTGATGGGCAACTTCCGGACGGCCTACCGCACCGCCGGGACCCCGACCGCCAAGGGCCAGGCGAAGTGGAAGGACGGGCTGCCCGTGGACGCCACCGGCGTGACCCCGGACGGCAGGGCGTTCGCTGGGGTGAAGCAGTTGCGAGAGGTGCTGGCCAGGGAGCCCGCCCAGCTCGCCCGCGGCGTGACGCGGCACCTGCTCACCTACGCCACCGGCCAGCCCGCGACGCCGCTCGACCAGCCCGCGATCGAGGCGATCGTGAAGGGGGCCGCCGGGGAGGACTACGGCCTCCGCGCCCTCGTTCACGGCGTGGTGCAGAGCGAGACGTTCCGATCGAAGTGACCCGCCGGCGGAGCGCGGGCCGGGCGAGTTCCCTGACCCCATCCCGTCGTTCCACCGGGCAGACTTTCGGGAGGCGGGACGGTGGTGCCCGAGCGTTCACCGCGCGGGAAGTGGGCCGCCCGATTGACCAGGGGCGGCACGTCGGTCGGGGGCGAGCATCGGCAGGATGCGGGCCCGCACGTGCCCGTCTTCGAGGGACCCGTAGTGGCCCCCCGTGCGCCCGGTCTGCTCCACCTCGGGGCCCCAGGGGTGCTGCCGCAACCGGGCGTAAAGGGCCTCGTCGCCGGGGCCAGCAGCGACGTAGCGGAAGCCGACGCGGCCCGCCACCGGGGGGAGCCGCCGGTCGGTCGTGCCCGAGAGGGCCATGCCCAGCCCCAGCACGAACCAGTCGCGCTCGCTGTAGAACACGTCGATGCCCTCGCGGGTGGCCCGGAGGGCCGGCCTCAGGTCGTAGCGGGACGACACCGAGGGGGCCAGCAGCACCACCCGGTCCACGCTGTCGGGGGGCATGGCCTCGGCGGCGAGCAGCAGCACGGCGCAGCCGGCGCTCTGCCCGACGAAGCAGATGCGGCACCCGGGGGAGCGCGCCTGCCACTGCCGCGCCTCCCGGGCCAGGGCCTCCCCCTTGAGTTGCAGGTTGCGGGAGTCGAGGTGGTCGAGCATGAAGCGACCTTCCCCGTGTGACCACTCGACCCGTTCGACCCGCAGCGGGGCCCGCTCCTCGGCGACCACCTGCGCGAGGGTGTCGGTGGTTTCCCCTAGGCCGCCGGCCCCGTCGGCGCAGAAGACCACCGCCACCGCTCGGCCCGGTGCCGGTGCCGGTGCCGGCCGGGCGGCACTGGTCACGGGCCGGTCCGGCCCGGCGGTGCAGCCGGAGGGGAGTGCGAGCAGGAGGACAGCCCAGCGGCGCGCCAACATGTCCGCCTCCTTCCGGGGTCTGACGACCATCGTAAACCCGCTCGGAGGCCCGGTGCAGGAAAACCCCCACCCTTCGCCGGTCAGGGGCGGTCGGGCGGCGGCGCGACCGGCAAGGTTTTGCCCGCTTACCCGGCCGGCGTCTTCACCCCCGCCGCCGCGAACCGTGCCGATCCCGTACCGGGCCACCGCGGTGCGGAGGTTCCGCGTCGGCCGAGCCGGGGTCAACGGCCCCTGCCGCGCGACCGTCTCGTTGTGCCGCTCGGACTTTCCACGGTGCTTCACCGCACCGTCACGAAGTCGTTGTGGTTGATGAGCGCCTGGACCACCTGCAACCGGGCGCGCTTCGGTGCGTCCTTGGCGTCCTTCAGCGCCGCACGCAGTTCCGCCAGCGCGTCAAGGCACGTCGCGAGTTCGTCCCTGGTGGGCGACGAGCCCAGGACCGCCTCGAACGCGGCCGCCACGAACGTCGCGTCGCCGGCGGTGCCGAGGCGCGCGTGGAGCTGGTCGTTGAGCTTCGCGGCCGCGGCCATCGCGAGCCGGCTGTTCGAGAGCGCCAGCGCCTGCTGCGGGACGATGCTCTCGGTGCGGCGGTAGCAGTCGAGCACGTTCGCGTTGTCGAACACGTCGAGCAGCTTGTTGTGCTCGTTGTGCGAGTGGAAGAAGTACATCGAGCGGCGCTTGCTCGCGTCCTGCGCGGCCATCGGCACCGGCGGGCCGCCGCGGGCGGGGTCGAGGTCGCCGGTCAGGTGCAGCAGGCTGTCGCGGACCACCTGCGCCTCCATGCGGATCGGGTTCATGCGCCAGAGCGCGCGGTTCTCGCCGTCCGCCTTCGCGCTCGCCCCGGCGCCGGCACTCGATGACGACAGGCGGTAGGCGGCGCTCGTGACCATGAGCTTGTGGAGGTGCTTGAAGCTCCACGCGTTCTCCATCAGTTCGACCGCGAGCCAGTCGAGCAGTTCGGGGTGCGTCGGCGGCGTGCCCTTGCGGCCGAACTCGAACACGTTGGCGACGAGCGGCGTGCCGAAGTGCCGCAACCAGAGGTGGTTCACGGCCACTCGCGCGACGAGCGGGTTCTGGCGGTCGGTGAGCCACCGCGCGAGCGCCGTGCGGCGGCCGGTGCTCGTGTCCGGGAACGGCCGGGCCTTCGACGCGGCCGGCTCGACGTTCGACTCGGCCGACTTCACCGACCCGAGCGGCGGCCCGGCCTTCGACGGGTCGCTGATCGCGGCCGCCAGCGCCGCCAGTTCCTTGTCCGCGGCGCTCGCCGCGGCGCGCGCCGGGAGCGCCGCCCACGCCAGAAACGCGGCGCGATCGCTCACGACCGCCTCGGCCCTCGCGAGCCGGTCGTTCGCAGCAGCGAGCTTCGCACCCGCGGGCTTGCGGAGAGTCTCGGCGATCTCCGCGCGGCGCAGCGGCTGGAACGCCTCGGGCGGCAACTTCACCGCGGTGATCTTGAACCCGGTGGGGTTGAGGAACTGCGGCACGCCGGGGACCACGGTGCGGGTCGGGTCCGGGTTCCGCTCGTCACCGCGGACGTGGAACGGCGTCTTCGCGTCGAGGTTGCAGTCGAACGCCCGCGGGACGCCGTTCTTCGCCGCATCCGGCTCGCCGGGCACGAGGTCGGTCCGCAGTTGGTACGGCTCGAACACGGCGCGGAAGTTGTAGTACTCGCTCTGCTTGAACGGGTCGTACTTGTGGTCGTGGCACTTCGCGCAGTTGAACGTGAGGCCGAGGAACCCCTTGCCCGTGTGCTCGACTACCTCGTCGAGCCACGTCGTACGGTTGAACAGGAAGTACGGCCGGGCGAGGTAGCCGGTCGCGCGGAGCTTCTGTGGGTCGGTCGGGTACAACTCGTCGGCCGCGAGCATCTGGCGGACCATCTCGTCGTACCCGAGGTCGGCGTTGAAGCTCTCGACGACCCAGTCGCGCCAGTGCCAGATGTGCTTCTGGCTGTTGCGGAGTTCGGCCCCGAGGCCCCACCAGTCGGAGTACCGCCAGACGTCGAGGAAGTGCCGGCCCCAGCGCTCGCCGTACTGCGGGCTCGCGAGGAGCCGATCGACCACCTTCTCGTAGGCGTCCGGCGACGTGTCCTTCAGGAACGCCTCGGCCTGTGCGGGCGTCGGCGGCAGGCCGGTCAGGTCGATGTGGACGCGGCGGAGCAGCACGCGCCTGTCGGCCGGCTTCACGGGTTCGAGCCCGCGCTTCGCCCACTCCGCGGCGACGAACGCATCGATCGGGTTCGCGCCCCCCTTCGGCACCGGCGGCCGCACGGGCGGGCGGAACGCCCAGTGGTCGCGGGGGTCCGGTTCCTGCGCGTCGTCGGCCGGCACCTTCGCGCCCTGCTCGACCCACGCTGTCAGCTTGGCGACCTGCTCGGGCTTGAGCGGGTGGCCCTCGGGCGGCATCCGCGTCTCGTCGTCCGCTGCGGTGATGCGCTTGACGAGTTCGCTCTCGGCCGGCTTGCCGGGCACGACCGCCCCGGCCTTGAGCATGTTCGCGCCGCTATCGACGCGGAGCTTCCCCTTCTGCGCGAGCGACCCGTGGCAGGCGTAGCACCGCTCCTGCAGCAGCGGCTTGATGTCCCTGCGGTAGTCGACCGGCTCGGCCGCGGCGGCGTGCGGCGCGAGCGGGGCGAGGAGCAGGAGCGCGAGGAATCGCATGGTGGAGTTCCGAAGTGCTTACCCAACCAGAGAAGGAATAAACGCAGCCAGTTCGGTCTGAGACGGTGCCCACTCGATGAGCGACGGGTGATCCTCCGACAAGAACTCCTGTCGGCCTTCGACGATGCGGGCCAGCCACTCGCCCAGGTCAAAATAGTTCAAACTCCCGTCGAGGTTGTCCCGGTCCACGAGCTGGACCCCCCGGTCGCGGGGACCAGAGCGAGAGACGCAATAGAAAGCAAGGGAGTCCCCTTGCCGCCCCACGGCGACGAGATCCTTCGGGCACCCCCGCTTCCATGCCAGGTGAGTGTTGTCCACGATGCTGCCGAGTACAAAATCGTCGTCCCCTAAACTATCGTCGTAGTTCGCGACACACGCGAGCGCCTCATCCGGCAGGCAGCACGTTAACGCTTCCTCAACAGCAGCCACCAGTGCCACGTTCAATTCAGCAGGCGGGAGCGCCCGGAGCGGCCCCCGGGTGGCGTCACAGACCTCGGTGAAGTGACGTAGCGAGTAGAGAGCGGACCGCACAGACTCTCTCAGTCGAAGCGGCCCCGGGCTCGGCGGTTGGTAGTCCTTCCCTCGTATCGCCATCGCTTCCCCTTCAGTCGCTTCGACGAAACATTACCGCAGCACGGCGCGTACGGGGCGGCCGCCGTGCGAGACGTGAATGGGGCGGGCGGTGTGGTCGGGCACCATCGCCTCGGGGTCGAGGCCGACGAGGTGGTACACGGTCGCCGCGAGGTCCCCGGCCGACACCGGGTGGTCGACCGGGAACGCGCCGATCTTGTCGCTCGTGCCGTGGACCACCCCGGGCCGCGTGCCGCCGCCCGCGAACAGGCAGAACCCGCACTGCGGCCAGTGGTCGCGGCCGGCCTTGCCGTTCACCCTCGGGCTGCGGCCCATGTCGCCGGTCACCACGACCAGCGTCTCGTCGAGCAGCCCGCGGTCGGCGAGGTCGTCGACCAGTGCGGACACGGCGCGGTCGAGGAACGGCAGCAGCAGCTTCCGCAGCATGTTGAAGTTGTTCTCGTGTGTGTCCCAGTGGCCGTTCGGCTTCGCCTCGGTGTGGACCGTGACGAACGTGACGCCGGCCTCGGCCAGCCGCCGCGCGAGCAGCACGCTGGAGCCGAACAGGTCGGTGCCGTACCGCTCGCGGAGCTTGAGCGGCTCGCCGGTCAGGTCGAAGGCGCACTTGGCCCTCGGCGACAGGAGCAGGTCGAACGCGGCGTCGCGGCGGCCGCCCTCCCTGCGGCCGTCGAACCACGCGGAGTGCGTGTCGAGTTGCTGAACGAGCGACCGGCGGGTGTTGAGGGCGTCGAGCGTGATCTCGCCGGTGAGCCGCGGCAGGCACGGCTCGCCCTGCGGGGTGACGTCGGCGTTGTAGAAGTCCTTGTCGGCGCTCGTGTCCTTACCGACGTGCCGCTCGGCGGTGGCGAACACCGGGTCCCACTTCGGGCCGAGGTACCCGCCGTACGGGCCGGCGCGGCGGAGCCCCTGCGTGTACCCGGGGTACGCGGGGAGCACCACGTACCCGGGCAGCTCCTTCCCGCGGCCGACGCCGAGGTACTGGCACACCGACGGCACGCTCGGGTGGTTCGTGGGCCGGGCGAAGTAGTCGAGCTGGTCCTGGCCGCCGTCGAACCCGGTCATCACGCCGTACGGGTTGTGCGAGTTGTACTTGTGCGAGACGGTCCGCACGACCGCGAGCCGGTCGAGCCGCTTCGCGAGCAACGGGAGGTGCTCGCAGACGCGGACGCCGGGCAGCGCGGTGGCGGTGGTGCCGAACGCGCCGCGGATGCCGTCGGGCGCGTCGGGCTTGGGGTCGAACGTGTCGATGTGCGACGGCCCGCCGAACAGGTCGATGAGGATGACGCGCTTCGCGGCCCCCGGGCGCGGCCCGGTCGAGTTGCTCGCACGGGCGAGCAGCGGGCGCGAAGCCACGGCCCCCAGCGCCGCGAGCGAACCGGCGCGGAGCAGGTCGCGGCGGGTGACGCCGTTGCAGACCGCGGACGGGTGACCGGTGACCCGGAGCATGGCAGGATTCCGGGAAGGGAGAGCGGGAGGCGGGCGATCCGGCAGTGACTGGAGCGTACCCCGGTACCGAGCGCGGTTCAAGGAGAAAGCGAGGCGTCGCGGGGCCAGCGTGATGACCGGTCGCTTCAGCCGGTCGCGCCGGTGACGAAAATGCCGGGGCCGGGCGCAACTCCGGCTCCCGGTTGTCGGTCGGGTGCCCCCCAACGTTGCAGAATCGTGTCCGCCGCCCGGCCGTGTCCGTTATATTCCGCGTATTCCCCCCAATCCGTTTGTCGGCGGCCGTTCGCCGCCGCATCCGCGGGCATTCGGCATCCCCGGTGTCCCGGGTCGGTGTGTTAAACTGTCCGCAATAATCGACGTGTGTCGCGCGGTCCGCACCCTGATTCTCAGCCCGGAGTGTAGGGACATGAACCCGCTCGTTCGCTTCCAGCCGTCCCTCGACTCGCTCGGGGACCGCGTCACGCCGGCCGCGCTCACGCTCACGGTCCCGCACACGGTCGCCCCGTCGAGCATCGTCGTGACGCTGCCGAAGCCGCAGCCGCCCGCGCCCCCGGCCCCCACCGACGACGCCTTCGAGGACAACGACAAGTTCGCGCGGGCCAAGGACATCGGCAGCCTCACCGGCGGGGCGCTGAACTCCAAGGCGGCGGCGTCGCTCACCGGGCTGATGCTGACCGACAGCGCCGACTGGTTCAAGTTCACGACCTCGCGGCCCGGGGCGGCCGGGAGCAACGTCCACATCCGGTTCGACCACAGCCGGGGCGACCTGAACCTGCGGCTCTACGACTCCACGGGGGCCGTGCTGGGCCGGTCCGCGGGGACCGGGGACCGCGAGGCGGTCTCGCTCGCCGGCCGGCCGGCCGGCACGTACTACGTTCAGGTCCGCGGGCTGGGCGGCGCGTTCAACCCGAGCTACACGATCTCGGCCAAGCAGGCCGTGCTGACGACCACGCCGTCGGCACCGCCGACCTCGCCGCCGGGCGGGCCGGGCACGCCGGGCGGGCCGACGTTCCCCCCGGCGCCGGTGTCCGGGTTCAACATCGCCCTGCGGTTCAGCGGCCTGACGCCGACCCAGCAGGCGGTCTTTCAGAACGCGGCGAACCGCTGGGGCCAGATCATCACCGGCGACCTGCCGGACGCCGTCTTTCAGGGGATCTTCGTCGACGACCTGCTCATCGACGCCTCGGCGACCCCGATCGACGGCGTCGACGGCATCCTCGGGCAGGCCGGGCCGGACGCGTTCCGGGTCGGCGGGGCGGGCCTGCCGGTCCACGGGTTCATGCAGTTCGACACGGCCGACCTCGCGGTGCTGGAGCGGACCGGTGACCTGTTCTCCGTCGCCCTGCACGAGATGGCCCACGTCCTCGGGTTCGGCACCCTGTGGCAGACCAAGGGCCTGGCGGAAGGGATCGGCGGCATCAACCCGCAGTACACCGGCGCGCAGGGGACCGCCGCGTTCAACACGGTGTTCGGCCGGAGCGGCGCGTCGGTGCCGCTGGAGCCGTTCGGCGGCCTGGGCACGGACGGGTCGCACTTCAGCGAGGACCTGTTCGTGACCGAACTCATGACCGGGTTCCTCGACCCCGGCGTCCTCAACCCCCTCAGCATCGTGACGGTCGGCGCGATGGCCGACCTGGGGTACGCGGTGAACTTCGGCGCGGCCGACCCGTACGTCCCCGTCCGGTGACCCGCACGGTGGGCGACTCGCTCCGCGAGTCGCACCCCGGGGCGACGATGACACCCGGTGAGCCGCGTCGCGCGGCCGGTGTCCCTCGCACCGCGAGGGCCTGCTTTCGAAGCCGAAGCCCCGAGGGCCACGCGCAAGGAGCGCGTGGCCCGCTCGTTTGTGGGCGAATTGGGCGGCGAAAGAATTTGGAAAGAAATCCGCGAACCGCGCGAACCTGGGAGGAGAGGTCGGCGTCTGAGAGGAGTACCGCGACCGGGGTTCGCCCCGGTTCGCGTTTGCCGCCCGCGGGCCGCGGGCGGTTGCCAGGCGACCGAAAGAGTGTTAAGCTCTGAGGCTCCTGGCCGAGTCGGCGAACCGAAACCGGCCCGACGAGTGGCGCTTGAACCTTGTAACCCGTTTCACCCCTAACCGTTCCAGATGACCTCCTAACTTCATCCCGGGCGGCCCCTCGTGAGAGGGCGACCACCCAAACGTCCGTCGGAGGATTGCGATGCTTGCGACCCTGAAGACCCTGGTGCTGAAGACCGCGACGGTGACCGGCGTGAAGCTGGTCACCCCGGCCGATCGCATCGGTCTGGGGTTCGGCGTCGCCGCGTATCCGACGGACAACCTGTCCCCGGGGCAAATCCCAATGCCCCACAATCCGGAACCCGAACTGGTCCGGTCACGGGAAGAGTTGTCCGCACCGCAGTCGCGACAGCAACTGCACGCGGGTGGCGAAACCGTACCCCCCGGTGGTTCGGCCGGATGTCTTCCTGGTCTCACGGCGACCCGGTTCGCGCCGGCAAGTGCCTCTCCTTTAACGAGGAGTTGGCGCGCGGCGACGCGAACGGCGGCAGCAGGCGGCACCCGCGAGGGGCTACCCGTGGCCGTACCCGGCTCGGCCGACTTTTCCCGCGACCTTGGTCGAACGGACCGCTTCGGACGCGACTGCCAATCGCTCCGCCGGTTCCGCGACCTGAGAGGCGCGAAACGGGAAGTCGGCCCGGCGGCGGCAGCCGGAAAGTGAGGTGGCCCACGGCATAACGTAACACGACCCCCGGATTGACCTCGGCGACCCGCCTGCGCGGGTCCAGATGCACAACCAGAGTCGCGTTGCGCTTTGCGCGTCGGCCACAACCAGGAAATCGAACCCAACCACGCTGGTCCCTGATCGCGTTGTCGGTGGCGTCGCCGGGTCACACGGTGCGCCGGTGTCGCGTGACAGACGGGGTGCCCATCGCCCCAGTCGTCCCGCGGTCCCCACCGCGCATGTGCCGCCCGAGACCCAACCGCCTGCGCCACGACGGGCAACAGCCGCCGCGGGTAGCCCCGTACCGGTCCGCGATGACCTTCGGCCCCGATGTCGCGCCCCCCCAGGGCGCGGCGCCCGAGGGGCCGGTCGCGACCGGGCGGGAGCGAACCGCCCGAACGAGAGACGCCGGCCCCCCTCCATCTGATCCTGGGGCGGGCCGCCTCCCGAGCGGACGCGCGGGCCAGCATGACGCACACACGGGATCGGGACAGGAACCCAATCATGAGCTGGAACGAGATCACCGTGCTGGTCGAGAAGGCGAAGACGGGCGACCGGGAGGCCTACGGGGAGCTGGTCGTGCGGTTCCAGAACAGCGTCTTCGCGATGGCGCTGGGCCGGGTCCGGGACCCGCTGGAGGCGCAGGAGCTGGCGCAGGACGTGTTCGTCCACGCGATGCGGAAGCTCCCGCAGCTGCGTGACCCCCGGTGCTTCGCCGGGTGGCTGCGGCGGATCACCGCCCGGATGGCGATCAACCGGCTGACCCGGAAGGGGCCGCTGTTCGGGGCCGACCCGGAGGTCCTCGACGCGGTCGCCGGCCGCGAGCGGACCCCGGAGGACGCGCTGGAGGTCGGCGAGGCCGTCGAGCAGCTCAAGGAGGGGCTGGCCGAGCTGAAGCCGCTCGACCGGCAGACCCTGGAGGCGTTCTACATCCGGGGCCGGAGCCTGAAGCAGATGGCCCGGGAGTTCGAGGTCCCGACGGGGACCATCAAGCGGCGGCTGCACGTCGCCCGCCAGCGGCTCAAGGACGCGCTGGAGGCGATCGACCCGGCGCTGGCCGAGCGGTTCGCGGGCCTGGCCGGCGAACTGGCGGCCGTCTAAAGTTGCGGGCCGCGACGACCTGATCCCGTGAGCGAACGCCGGTGGCCCGCCACCGGCGTTTCGCGTTCCCCCGCCGCCGGGTACCATTGTCGGTACCCCGGAGGCGAACCGATGCCGCTGCGCGACCACTTCCACCCGCCGCTACAGAACCGCCCCAACGCCGAGAGCATGACCGCGAGTTGGGCGACGATGCTCCTCTTGCGATTGAACGCAAGCGTTCTGCCCGCGGGGTATCGCGCCGAACAAGAAGTGTTCGCTGGCCCCCGCGTCACGATCGACTTGGGTGCCCTCCAGAACCCGCCCGCGCCCGGGCCGGCGAACGGTGAGGGGGGCGTGGCGGTGGCCACCCGTCAGTACGCCCCGGCCGCCGTCCTCGCCGGGGAGGTTGGGTTCGCGGACGCCGATCTGTTCGAGGTTCGCGTCATCTCCGATGACGGGCGGATCGCTGCGGCCATCGAACTGGTGAGCCGGTCGAACAAGGACCGTCCCGATACCAGGCGGGCGTTCGCGGTAAAGTGCGCGAGTTACCTCCAGGCGGGGGTCTCGGTTGTGTTTGCTGACTTCGTGACCTGCCGACGGAGCGACATGCACTCCGAGCTGGTGTCGCTCCTCGACCTCCCTGAATCGCTGCACTGGTCGAGTTCGTCCGGGATCGCGGCCGTGTCGTACCGGGTGCTCGGGGCGGGGGACGGGGTGCGGATGGAGGCGTGGCCCGCGGAACTCAGGGTCGGAGAGCCGCTCCCCACCGTCCCGCTGTGGTTGGATCGTGACGTGGCGGTTCCCTTGGACCTGGAGGGGTCTTACGAGGCGGCCTGGGCCGGCCACCGCCGCTGACGAACCGTGAGGCTGTACGTTGCCGCTTGCGAATCACTCCGAATCGACTGACCGAAGTGTGATCGCGTCGGCGGGGCAGACGGTCGCGCACGCGGCGCACTCGACGCAGTCGAGTGGGCGCGGGAGCCACGGCACGGGGCCGGCCATTTCCAGGCAGTGCGTGGGGCACACGGCCACGCAGTCGCCGCACCCCGTGCAGCGGGCGGCGCTCAGCACCGGGAGTTCCGCGGTCGGGGTCACGGGTCCGCGTCCTCGTCGGCCAGGTCGATCACGCCGGTGGAGCGCCGCGGGGCCGGCAGCGCGAGTGTGGCGTCGCCGCCGACCACGCGCCGCACCGCGGCCGTGAGCAGCCCGCTCACCACGTCCTCCAGCACCGGCTTCGTCAGCGGCGGGAACAGGACGTACCGCGCCCCGAGGTCGAGCAGCGCCGCGGTCCACGCGGCCCGGTCGGCGTCGGGCAACTTCGAGTCGGCGACGGCGACCACGGGCACGTCGGGGGCGAGCCGGTGCGCGTCGGCGATCAGCGCGAGCGACGGGTGGGCGTCGTTGTGCGGGTCGAACTGCACGAGCAGCACCGCCGGCGACCGCTCCTGAGCGAGTGACAGTGCGGTGTCAACACTGCGGACCGGCCGCACCAGCCACCGGCTCTCGGCGGCCAGTTCGCGGAGCTGCCGGGCGAGCCAGCCGTCGAGTTCGAGGACGATCACGCGCGGCGACTTCATGGGGCAGCTCCGGTCGCTGACGCTCCCGGCTCGCCGGGTTTCGCGAGCCCCAGCGCTTCGATGCGCCGGCCGAGCCGCGTGCGGAAGATGCCGAGCAACTCGGCGGCCTTGCCCTGGTGGTTGTTCGCCCGGCGCAGCGCGACCTCGATGAGCCGCTTCTCCACTGCCTCCAGAATCGGGTCGAGAACGAGCGGCTTCGGCGGAACGGGCGGCGGCGCGATCCCGGCCCGCTCGCGCATCGCCCGCGGCAGGTGCCCGGGCTTCACCGTTCCGTTCGCCTCGGCCGCAGCGTCGGCCAGCACGTCGGCCAGTTCGCGGAGGTTCGCGCGCCACGGTTGCACGAGCAGCACGTCGAAGGTTTCGGGGGCGATGACCGCACCGGGCACGAGGCGCGACGCGAACCGTTGGAGGTCGGCGAGTCGATCGCGGAGCGGCGGCACGGTGACTTCGAGCACCGAGAGCACCGTGTGGAAGTCCGGGACGAGTTTGCCCCCGGCGACCTGCTCGGCGGCGGTGCGCGTCGAACCCGAGACGAGCCGCGGGGCGTTCGGCGCGTTCTGAAGGAAGACGTCGGCGAAGCGCTGTTGCAGGTCGCGCGGCAGCGCGGCGGGTTCCTTGAGGTACAGCGTTCCGACGGCGTCGGCGCCCAGCACCCCGCCGTGGCCGAATAGGAGGCTGTCGATCAGGTACGGTTGCAGGCCGGCGCAGTCGAGGCACACGAACGCCCCGCCCTTGCGCCGGCCCGCGTGGTGAACGACGCGGGCCGCCGTCTCCTTCCCGGTGCCGGGCTCGCCGAGCAGCCACAGCGGGGCGACCGACTCGGCCGCGTGCCGCAACTGTGCGAGCAACCGCACCGACGCGGGCGACGTGCCGGAAAACAGGTCGAGGCGGAATTGGTCGCCGTGCTTCGCGCGGTGCGCGGTGATCTCGGCCGGCACGCGGCGGGCGCTCGCACTGATCGCGTCGCTCACCACGGTGATGAACCCGACGGTGCCGAACAGTTTGTCGCCGCCCGCGAGCGGTTGGAACGCGATGTCCCACCACGGCGGGCCGCTGCGGGCGGTCGGGGCCGCGCGGCGGACGCGGTCCGGCTTGCCGTCGCGCGCCTCGGGCGTCGGGGCGAGCGCGGCGGCGAGCGGGGAACTGTGCCGGCGGTCGGAGCAGACCATCCCGAGCGCGTCGGCGAGCTTCACGCCGATGACCGCCTCGCACGCGGGGTTCGCGTACCGCAGCCGGCGGTCCCGGCCGAGCACGAACACGGGCGTGGTCGCGTGCTGGAAGAACGCGCGCCACGCGAACGACTTCGACCCGCGGGGGCGGCCGGTGCGGTTCGGCTCGGTCGGCTCGGCCATCGGTGGACCCGTCACGGTTGCGGGGCGTCACCTGCTCGGTGAATGAGAGCGCGACAGGTCGCGTTCTCATTCAATGGTACCGCGTCGCCGGCCGGCGCGCTCGGGGCCGGTGTCGGCTTCCGCCGCGATTCGGGCTCGATCCCGCAGCAACTCTGCGTCGCGGCGATCCACTCTTCGAGCGTGATCTCCTCGGACTCCGACCCGGGCGGGGGTGATTCCGGCACAGCAACTCCTCGGATTCCTGGCGCAGCGGCTATGGTATCATACGGCTCTTGCGCTGCCCCTTTCCGCTCCCCGAAGGGCTCACCCATGCTCCGCCTCGCGTGCCTCGCCGCGCTGCTGCTCGCGCTCGCCCCCGCACCCGCCCGTGCCGCCGCACCCGAGCGGCCGCCGAACGTCGTTTTCATCCTGGCCGACGACCTCGGGTGCTTCGAGTTGGGGTGCTACGGCCAGAAGCTCATCAAGACGCCGAACATCGACAAGCTCGCGGAATCGGGCATGAAGTTCACGCACTTCTACTCCGGGTGCCCGGTGTGCGCCCCGGCCCGCTGCACGCTGATGACCGGCAAGCACCTGGGCCACGCGGCGGTGCGGAACAACAAGGAGGCCAGGCCCGAGGGCCAGCACCCGCTGCCGGCCGGCGAGGTGACCGTCGCCGCGCTCCTCAAGGCGAAGGGGTACGCGACCGGCGCGATGGGCAAGTGGGGGCTCGGCATGTGGGACACCACCGGCAGCCCGCTCAAGCACGGGTTCGACCTCTTCTACGGCTACAACTGCCAGCGGCACGCGCACACGCACTACCCGACGTACCTCTACCGCAACGAGACCCGCATCGAACTGAAGGGCAACGACGGCAAGGCCGGCGAGCAGTTCACGCAGGACCTGTTCGAGGCCGAAGCGCTTTCCTTCATCGACAAAAACAAGGACACGCCGTTCTTCCTGTACCTCCCGTTCACGGTGCCGCACGTCGCGGTGCAGGCCCCCGACGACGCGCTCGCCGAGTACAAGGGCAAGCTCGGCGACGACCCGGCCTACGACGGCAAGAAGGGGTACCAGCCGCACCCGGCGCCGCACGCCGGCTACGCCGCGATGGTCACCCGCATGGACCGCACCGTCGGCCGCGTCGTCGAGAAGCTCAAGGCGCTGAAGCTCGACGGCAACACGCTCGTGATCTTCACGAGCGACAACGGCCCGACGCACAACGTCGGCGGCGCGGACTCGGACTTCTTCAAGTCGGCCGGCACCCTCCGCGGGCTCAAGGGGAGCGTGTACGAGGGCGGCATCCGGGTGCCGTTCATCGCGAGCTGGCCGGGCAAGATCAAGCCCGGCGCGACCTGCGACGAGCGGTTCTACTTCCCGGACGTGCTGCCGACGCTCTGCGACGCGGCCGGCGCGAGGCCGCCCGCGGGGCTCGACGGCGTCAGCATCTGGCCGACGCTCAGCGGCACCGGCAAGCAGACCCCGCACGAGTTCCTGTACTGGGAGTTCTCCGGCTACGGCGGCCAGCAGGCGGTAACCGCGGGCCACTGGAAGGCCGTGCGGCAGGCGCTCGGGAAGGGCGTCGTGAAGACGGAACTGTACGATCTCGCGAAGGACGAATCCGAGACGACCGACGTGGCCGAGAAGAACCCCGAGGTGCTGGCCCGGCTGGAGAAGATCCTGAAGGAGGAGCACACGCCGAGCGCCGACTTCCCGCTGCAAACGATCGATAAGCCTGTGAAGAAGTGAGTAAGAGCTGGTGGCGGAATGGGGGCCGCGTACTCGGTGTCGGGTTCAGGTGTGACCCCCTCACCCGCGACTCGCAGAGCCTCGTCGCGACCTCTCCGCCCGGACCGGGGGCGTCGGCGAGTGCGGAACGCGGAGTGAAGAGTGCGGAATGAAGGCCGGGTGTTCGAACTCCGCGTTCCGCGTTCCGAACTCCGCACTTCCTGAGCCCCGGTCTCGGGGGAGAGGTCGCCGCGCTTCGCGGCGGGTGAGGGGGCCGTGCGAACTGTTCCGCCACCGTTACCAAGTCGAGACTGCGCGCCGACGAGTGCGGCCCCTTTATGTCGCGTGGCCTTCGCCCGGAGAGCACCATGGATCGGAGAACGGGAAGCGCGGTGGCCGCACTCGTCGTGGTCCTCGTGATCTTCGGCGCAAAGCAGGTGCTGCTGGTGGACCGGACCGACCACAAGAAGGCCGCGCAGGAAGCTCTGGACAAGCACGCGGCGGACCGGGCCCGGCGGCTCGCGGGCCAGGACCCGCCGTACCAACTGGAGGACGCGAAGGAAGATTTCTCCGTCACGTTCCCGTCCCGGCCGACCCCAACGGACGTCGTCCTCGTCGGTCTCAACGTCGGCTTGGACAAGGACTGGGAACTGCCCTGGCTCGACGACACGACGTACTCGGTGCGGCGGCGGGGCACCGCCAAGCAGGTCGCGGACGAGGAGGCGTACGTGAGGGCCGCGGCGGGGCGGAAGATCGACCGCGAGAACAAGGTCAAGCAGGGGCGCCCGGAACAATGGGTCGTCGGCGAGCACCGGGAGTTCCGGCTCCGGGATCAGTTCCCGGCCGCCGAGTTCGCGTACACCTACAAGAAGTTTTCCCACCAGGAGGCCCGCAGCGGCCGCGTCCTGATCGTGAAGGTTCCCGGAGACCTCTACTACCTCCAGGCCGACGGCCCCCCGGACGTGATCTCCGCACCGGTCACGGAACGGTTCTTTGCGTCGTTCCGGTACGCCCCGAAGGAACAGCCGGCCAGGAAGCCGTAGCTGCCCGCGGGTGCTTCGCCGCAAGCGGCGGTCGCTACTCCAGGTCCATCCGCCACCACGCCAGCGCCGTGAACGCGACCCCGAACGCCGCCAGCACCCCGCACGCGGTGGCGATCTGCGCCGCGTCGGGGGCCGGGTTCGCGAGCAACTGCGAGTAGGCGTCGAGCGCCCAGGCGTGCGGCGTCGCGAGGCTCGCGGCCTTCATCTTCTCGGGCATCAGGTCGCGGGGCATCAGCGACCCGCTCACGCCGCCCAGCACCAGCACCAGCAGCGTGCCGTACACCGCCACCTGTGTCTCCGTGCGGGCGATGCTGGCGACGAACACCGACAGCCCCACCGCCGCGAGCGACGTGCAGACGACCACCGCCGCGAGCAGGTCCGGCCGCGAGCCCCACGTCATGCCGAACAGCACCCACCCGGCCGCGAGCAAGAAGAACCCCTGCGCCAGCGACACCACCAGGCACGGCAGCAGCTTCCCCATGAGGATCTGCCCGCGGGTGAGCGGCGCGGCCCGGAGCCGGGCGAGGGTGCCGTGCTTCCGCTCGGCGACGAACAGCCACCCGACGCTCAGCACCAGGAAGAACGCGAACATCACGGTGTAGGACGGCACGAGGATCTGGTACCGCACGGCCCCGCGGTTGAGGAAGCCGCTGCCGCTGGTGTCGCGGTACTCGGTCACGCCGTCGGGGTTCGCGGACCGGGCGCGGTCCTTGTTCAGCCCGGCCCACGTCTTCGCCTTGAAGTCGTAGTTCGAGAGCACCTCCTGCACGCCGTCGCGGACCTTCGGGCCGACCTCGGCGCGCACCGCGGGGGTCATCACCTCGCCGAACGCGATGTCCCTGCCGACGCGGGCCATGAGCTTCGGGTTGTTGAACGCCTGGCTCACCACCTCCTTGAATTCCTTGGAGCGGCTCGCGATGGTCGTGGCGTCGCGGAAGCCGACGGCCTTGAGCATCATCGCGGCGAACTCGGGGTCGCGCATGAGCGCGTCGAGGAGCTTCTGCACGACCGGGTCGAGTTCCCGCAGCACCGCGGGCGGCAGCGGCTTCGCGTCCTTGAGCTTCACCGCGAGCGACTCCATGAACGCGTCGTCGCCGACCCGCTCGAAGGCCCGGCCGATCATCCACGGGATCAGCACCCGCAGCAGCGTGACCTGGGCGACCTGCTCGATGGTGCTCGCCGTGACCGGCTGCGTCTGGTCCTTGAGGAGCGTGAGCCCGACCTCGCTCGTGCGGACGCCGTCGCGGTCGAACGGGTTGATCGGGGGCGGGTCCGCTTGCGAGAGGAACGAGCACCGGTTCATGCGCTCGGAGAACTCCGGCTCGAACACGATCACCGCCGCCCGGCGGTTCCGGGCGACGAGCTTCTCGGCCTCGGCCCGGTCGGTGATGAGTTCGAGGCGGATGCCGGCGGTGGCGGTGAGGTCGTCCATTACGACCTCGGACCACATCTTCTCGGGGAACGCCTGCCTGGTGGGGAGCCCGCGGTCGAGGTTCACGACGGAGATGCGCAGGCGGTCGTCGGGCTTCTCGCCGAAGCCCTCGCCGAGCGCCATGCCCAGCACGAGGATCAGCACCAGCGGCGTCACCAGCAGGATGACAGCGCTGCGCGCGTCCCGCAGGAGCAACCGGAGGTCTTTCGCGGCGAGCGTGAGAATGGGCATAAGTGTGCGCGCGTAGACGTTCGGCCGGGGAAGAGGGACCCGGTCATTCTAGCCGGGGCCGTGCCCCCGGACCGCGCTCGCACTTTGGACTCACCGTGGTCTGGAAGTGCTCACGGTTTCTCGACCACGATCACCCACTCGCGGTCCCGGGGCACCTCGAATGTCAGGCCCGACGTTTCCGGATTCGCGAACCGCGGGTGGATCAGCGGCTTCGCCACGAAGGTGGGATCGTACCCGCCCGGCGGCGGAGTGACGGCGTTATCGACGGCGACCTTGTAGGTGCCAGGTGCGATCCCGTCGGTCGGGGTGTAGGTGCCGAGGTCGAAGGTGCCGTCGGACCGGAGCCAGCCCGTTGCCCCGAGTCCGTTGCCGAAACTCACCGTGACGCGGCCGATGGGGAGCGGCGTGCCGTCCGGGAACTGAACCCGGCCGGACACGGGGTGCTGGCTGGTCCCGCACCCGACGGCGGCGGCGAGTGCGATCGAAAGAGTGAACCGAATCACGAGGCACCCGGGGGATCAGGGGAGGGTGAGCGGGTTGCCGTCTTGCATGTCGACGAGGTTGTTGAGCGTCGTGGGGTCGAGCGCGGTCGTGAGGGCCCGCACCGAGCCGTCGACGAAGAGGAACTGGGACACGCCCGGGTGCCAGCTCCCGATCGTCGGCCCGCCGCTGGTGAAGTTGCCCCCCTCGTAATCACTCGGAGACTTGGCGATCCCGCGGGCCGCTTGCCCCCACATGAAGAACTCCCCGTAGTGCCCGGGGCCGTGGTAGTAGGGCGTGTAATAGGGCGACCCGTCGCGCCCCTGGTCCGCGGTGAACGAGGCACCGCAACAGAAGCCCAGGCTCTGGGTCGTGAGGTGCTTTTCGCCGATCATCGCCGTGTTGCTGAGGCCGTCGGTCACGTTCGTGAAACGGTCCCGCGGCCGCCACCCGTCGTTCGGGTTGCCGAACGGGTAGGTGACGGTGATGGTTTGACCGTTGGTCGTGAAGGTAACAGGGGCGGTGGGAACCGGGTTGTTCGGAGCGACCTCGAACAGGTTCAGGATCGTGGCCGCGGTCGCGATCCGCATCGGCTGCCGCTGCTTGGCCCACTGGTCGGCCGCCCGCCAGTTCACGGACCCGTCGGATTGCACGCGGAGGATCGCGTAGTCGTTCACGGGGTCCCCCCGGTCGTTCTGGGCGCCCGGCCCGCGGCGACTGGGGCAGGTGTAGACCGGCACCCGTAACTTCTGCAGGATCGTCCAGTTCGCGGCCGACGCCGCTTGAAAAGCGGCCGACTGGCGGGACGCGCTCACCGTATCGGCACCGTACGACGCCGCCGAGTAGTCGAGCCCACTCGCGGCCGCGCCTTGTTCGAGGTAGGGCAGGATCAGCGCCCACGCCGTCATGCCGGTCACGCCGGTCGCCGACGGGGGGATTCCGTTCTGGTTGTCGTGGAAGCTGTGTGCGGCCACACCGATTTGTTTCAGGTTGGTCGAGCACTTCGCTCGGGCCGCTGCCTCGCGCACCTTCTGCACCGCCGGCAGCAACAACCCGATCAGAATCGCGATGATCGCGATCACCACGAGTAACTCAATGAGGGTAAAACCCTTGTTTCGACGACTCGGCATGGGCCACCCGGGGAGTTAAGGGTGCTTGCGAGAATGTATGAGAACGCGGATCGCAGACTTCGTTCCCAGGTAAGCGGTTCCGGGACCGCGCATCGGCAGGAAGTGTAGAGTACCCCCACGGTGGATCGCCAGCAACACGTTTCGCGTCTACATGATATTTCGACGATTGTCGAACAGCCTCCAACACGACCGGCCCGGACGGTTCCCCGGCTTCGCACACGTCGAATGCGGCCCCGGTCCTGCTAATCCCGCAGTTCGCGGCCGGTCAGGTGCAGGAACACGCGCTCCAGCGTCGGCTCCCGCGGGTCGATCGCGGTGACGGTCGCGCCGAGTTCGCCGGCCAGCGCCATGACCACCGGCAGCAGTTCCGGCACGGAATCGGTCGTCACCTCGAAGCCGCTGTCGAGCGGCTTCACCTGCTTCGCGCCGGGCACCTTCGCGAGCCGCTCCTCGAAGCCCGCGACGGGCTGTGCGAGCCGGAAGCGCACGCGGCCGTCGAGCGTCTTGAGCAGGTTCGGCAGCGTGTCGCACGCCAGCAGCTTACCGCCGTCGAGGACCGCGATGCGCTTACAGAGCGCCTGCACCTCTTCCATGTAGTGGCTGGTGTAGATCACCGTCACGCCCGCGGCGTTCAGCGCCTTCACCTGCCGGAAGATGTGGTTGCGGCTCTGCGGGTCCACGCCGGTCGTCGGCTCGTCGAGGAACAGCAACTTCGGCCCGTGGATCACGGCGGCCGCGAGGTTCAGCCGCCGCTTCATGCCCCCCGAGAACGTCCCGGCCCGGTCGTTCGCCCGGTCCGTGAGGCCGACCTCGGCCAGCACGGCGTCGACGCGCGATTCGAGCGCCGTGCCGCCGAGCCCGTAGAGCTTGCCGAAGAACCGGAGGTTCTCGCGGGGGGTCAGGTCGGGGTAGATCGCGAGGTCCTGCGTGCCGATGCCGACGAGCCGGCGCAGGTCGCGCGCTTTGCGGTTGAACGGCTGCCCGAACAGCTTCACCTCGCCGCCGTCGGCGTCGGCAAGCCCGCTCAGGATCGAGATGAGCGTGGTCTTGCCGGCCCCGTTGGGGCCGAGGAGCCCGAACAGTTCCCCGGCCCCGACGGCCAGCGTGACGCCGCCGAGCGCGACGGTTTCGCCGTAGCGCTTGCGGAGGTCCGTGACTTCGAGAATTTGCTCGGGCATGGCGACTACTATAGGGGATCGCTCCCCGCCGGGTCGCGGCCGAACATCATGACCACGTTCAACGACTCCCGCGTCCGCACCGCCAACGACCGCCCCCTGAACGCACGCGGGAAGTACGTGCTGTACTGGGCGCAGATGTTCCGGCGGCTGCACAGCAACCACGCCCTCGACCACGCCACGAAGCTGGCCGCGGAACTGGGGAAGCCGCTGGTCGTGTACGAGGGGCTGAAGCTCGACTACCCGTGGGCGAGCGCCCGGCACCACACGTTCCTGCTGCACGGGATGCGGGACAACGCCGCGGCCGCGAAGACGCTCGGCGTGACGTACTGGCCGTTCGTCGAGACGCCGGACCGGCCCGGCCGCGGGCTCGTGCGGAAGCTCGCGGCCGCGGCGTGCGCCGTCGTGACCGACGACTACCCGGCGTACATCGTCCCCGCACACAACCGGGCACTCGCGGCATGCGACGTGCCCGTCGTCCTAGTGGACGGCAACTCGATCGTGCCGCTCGCACGCCTGGGGGCGACGGTCGCCGCGGCGGCGCACCTGCGGCCCCGGATTCACAAGCTCTTCGCCGAGGCGTGGAACCATCGGGCGGTCGCGGAGCCGACCGTTCCGAGGGCCGCGAAGGCGAAGCTCGACCCGCCGTTCGCCCCCTGGGACGCGACGCAGGACATCGCGCAGTTCGTCGCGTCGCTGCCGATCGACCAGACCGTTCCGGCGGTCCCCGGGGTGGAGGGTGGGTGCGTCGCGGGGCGGGCGGCGCTCGACGAGTTCGTGACGGGCAAGCTCCACAAGTACGGCGAGGAGCGGAACAACCCCGACGCCCCGCGGCGGAACGCGGCCAGCGGCCTGAGCGCGTACCTGCGGCACGGGCACCTCTCGATCCAGGAGGTGGCCGAGGCCGTGCTGGGCGGCGACTGGACGCCCGCCGAGATCAACGCCAGCGCGAAGGGGAAGCGCGACGACTTCTTCTGCCGCGACGCCAACGTGAACGGGTTCCTCGACGAGGCGATCACCTGGCGCGACGTGGGCTACCAGTGGCACTTCACCAGGTGTGCGGAACTCGGGCCCCGGACCGCGGAACCCGGCACGGTCAGCCGGCAGGGCGGCACCGCCCCGCACTTCAACTTCGCCACCTTCGACTTCGCGCCCGGCGGCGAGTGCACCGCACTCGACCTGACGCTGCCCGACTGGGCGCGGGCGACGCTCCACAAGCACACGGCCGACACCCGCAAGCACCTGTACCGCCCCGACGAGTTCGAGAGCGCCGCCACGCACGACCCGCTGTGGAACGCCGCGCAGCGGGAACTGGTCGCGACCGGCCGCATCCACAACTACCTGCGGATGCTCTGGGGCAAGAAGGTGCTGGAGTGGTCGAAGACGCCGGCGGAGGCGTACGCGGTGCTGGAGCACCTCAACAACAAGTACGCGATCGACGGCCGCGACCCGAACTCGCACACGGGCATCCTGTGGTGCTTCGGCTTGTTCGACCGCCCGTGGCCGCCCGAGCGGCCGGTGTTCGGCGGCGTGCGGTACATGTCGTCGGAGAACACCGCGAAGAAGTTCAAGCTCGCGGGGTACTACGAGTACGTCAACGGGCTGTCGGGCGGCACCCCGAGCGGCCAACGCACGCTGTTCGACCCGTGAGGCGGCGCGGTGCCTTGTGAAATCGTCTTGGGATACGCACGAACTGACTGGCGGGCCGCCACGGAGGGCGGCCCCTACAAACCAAAGGCCGATGTCTGGTAGGGGCCGCCCTCCGTGGCGGCCC
>NZ_JBHYGG010000089.1:0-14309 GCF_051859125.1 Gemmata sp. | reverse complement strand
CCGCCACGCGGCGGGTGCGCACCGGCACCGAGCTTATCGTGAAGAACATCTATTCCCCACGTTGCCACTACCGTCCGGCGCGGACTCGACCGGGGTTGGGGCGGTCCGAGCCACCGGAACCCACGACCGTCCGACCGGGGGGCCGGGCTTGGTTGCACCAGCGGTTGCACCAACTCCGTACACCCGGGGTCACACTGGGTCACTTACTGGCACTGAGGGATTATCGAACGAATTCAAGGGCTCGAGTCGTAAGGGTGGCGAAAGCGCCTCGAAAAGCAACAAAAAAACCCCGGTGACATCTGGTGTCACCGGGGGTCTCGAAGTCGGGCTGACAGGATTCGAACCTGCGACCTCTTGGTCCCGTACCGAGTCGCGAACCCCTTCGAAATGTCTCCAGACGCCTACATTTCTAGGCGAATCCTACTCAAGACCCAGCATTGCAATCAAGCCCAACCGTTGCAAGTTTCGCCATGAATTCGTGAACTCGAGCCGGATAGTGTGAAAGGGAAATCCGCTCTGTTGAAGTGGTCCTGTCGGCAACCCGGTGTAGTCGTTCAGAGTCCTGTTCCCACATCACCGGTCGGTGTACGCCTGACGGCATACTGAATCAGTAACTTGGGACAGGGTGAGTCACCCAGGACGCCGGCACCCACCGGCGGGGCCACATCGAGAGAAAGCACCGTCTCCGCCCCACGGCATCCACGAACCAGTCGTATCGACCTCGTCACGGCCCTGCGGGAGCGTGCGTGTACGGCCACGTTCCTCGAGCCCGAGGTAGTCAGTTCAACCGAGGCGACGGGGGGGGCACCGCGGATGGCCGCAATCCGCTTGACGCCCCGGCGTGACCCGGGCACGATTACCAGCGACCCTGGGACGAGCACCTCCCTGGTGGTTCCGCGCTCCCTCGGGGCGTCGTCCCCCGCCGGGGTCTCCGCTGAGGATCGGCTCGCGTCGCGGGTGACGCCGGGCCGGTCCCGGTGTCGGTTCGAACTCTTCCACGAGGGGGTGCGTCCATGGTCCTTCCGCGAGCGCTACTGGTCGGTCTGGCAGCGGTGGCAGCGGGGCTGTTTTTCCGTCCCGGGGACCGGGCGGACCCGACCCCGCGGGCCGGCGCGGCCGCACCGGTCCCCCCGGGACAGCACCTGGCTCCCAACCAGGTCGCCGCGGGCAAGCCGGACAAGAACGGGATCGTCACCGTCCTGCGGCCGGTGGTGACCCACCTCGCGCCCGGCGATCCGGTCCGGATCGTCCTCCACCTCGCGACGGAGAAGGGCCCGATCACGATCGACCACCCGCTCGGGAGGGCGAGCGTCTGGGCGGACGAGACCCTCGCGTCGCTGAGCTTCCGCGTCACGACGCCTGACGGGGCGACCCACACCCTGAGGCCCGACTTCAAGCCGGCCCCGCCGCCGAAGGGCGTCAACCCCCGGCAGCCCTTGTACGAAGCGGCCACTCATGTCGTCACGCTGGCCGAGACGGGATTGACCCGGAACGCCGTCAGCACGGCGTCGTTCCTCGCCCCGGTGCACGCCACCGGGTTCACGAACTCCCAGGCGGCCAAGTGGGCCGAGAAGCCGGCGTTCTCGTTCGACGCGCCCGGCCGGTACGGCATCGCGGTGACCGGCGCGGTGGCCCCGGAGGGCGGCGCCCCGGTCCCGTTCGAGTCCGCCACCCTGACGGTCGAGCGGGTTCCCGAGCGGTTCCCGGTCCCGTCCCAGGCCGAACTCGTGAGGCGGCTCCGGGCCGCGGCGGCGAAGGACGCGGCCGACCTGAAGCTGTCCCCCGACGCGTTCGTCATCGAGGAAACGGGGGGCGGGCGGCTCGTCCGCGTCCGCGCGGAGCCCGCGGCGCCGAAGCCGGGCCCCGGCGGGGCGGTCCTCGCCGGCCCGGCCGAGTTCGACGTGGTCACCGCGACCGTGAAGCCGGACGGGGCACTCGGGGTGCCGGTTCGGACCAAGGTGTTCGGGTGCGTCGCGGCGGGCACGCGACTGGACGGTGAGGCCGGTGCCGTGGCGATCGAGGCGGTACGCGCGGGCGACCGCGTGTGGGGCTTCGACCCGGAGGCGGGGAAGCGGGTGCTCGTGACCGTGCGGGTAGTCGCCGCGTCGCGGGCGGCGGAGACGCTCGTGTTCGGCGGGACCCTTCGGGTGACCGCGAACCACCCGGTGTTCGCCGGCGGGGCGTGGAAGGACGCGGGGGCGGTCCGCCCCGGCGACGAGCTCGTCGCGGCCGACGGGTCGAGGGTCCGGGCCGGCGAACCGAGGCGGGTGCTGGCCGCCGTCGACGTGTACGACCTGGCCGTCGACGGGCCGCACACGTTCTTCGCGGGCGGGTACCTCGTCCACAACAAGTCGATCGCGGCGCCCCCGGCCGGCGACCTGACGCGGACGACCTACTTCGTGCTGTGGCCCGACGAACTGCCGGGGAAGTGACGGCGGCAGGCCCGCCGCCGGCGGCGAGGAGTGCCGAGTGCGGGTAGCGCCCGGAACCCCGGGTCGGACCGCGTCACGGGATCAGCCGCTCGCGGCGCAGCCGGCCGAACAGGTCGGTGAAGCTGTCGAGCGTGGGCTGGTAGCCGGTGAACCCGAGGCGGCGGCTGCGGGCCATGTCGGCCAGGACCTCCAGCGGACGCCCCAGGTCCGCGTCGGTGTGCCACGCGGAGGTCAACCGGCCCAGGTCGGGCTCGCCGAGCCCGTGCGCGCGGGCGAGGCCCGCCCACGGCCCGGCGTCCCCCGCCATTTGCCCCGCGAGTGGCGTCGGGCGGGCCGGGTACGGCCCCACCTCGACGCCGAAGTACGCGGCCAGCCGGGGCCACATCCACCGCCACCGGAACACGTCCCCGTTCACCACGTTGAACGCCTGGTTGGCGGCCGCCGGGGCCGCCGCCGCCCACGCCAGGTGCCGGGCCAGCAGGCGGGCGTCGGTCACGTCGGTGAGCCCGTTCCACTGCTCAGGGGACCCGGGGAACAGGAACGGCCGGCCCAGGTGCTTGCACAGCGACGCGTACGCGGCCAGCGTCGCCCCCATGTTCATCGCGTTCCCGACCGCGTACCCGACGATCGTGTGCGGCCGGTGGACGGTCCAGGTGAACCCGTCGCGGGCGGCGGCGGCGAACACCTCGTCCTCCTGCGCGTAGTAGAAGTTCTCGACCGGGAGCCGGTCCGCGTCCTCCCGGAACGGCGTGTCGGGCAGGTCCCCCTTCCCGTACGCCTCGAACGGCCCGAGGTAGTGCTTCAGGCCGGTGACCAGCGCGACGTGCCGGACGGTTCCCGCCGGGCGGACGGCGGCGAGCAGGTTGCGGACCATCGCGGCGTTGACCCGGGCGTTCTCGGCCTCGGTGTCGCGCCGCTGCCAGGTGCAGAAGAAGACGTGGCTGACCGACTCGCCCGCCAGGGCCGCGGCGAGGGCACCCGGGTCGAGCAGGTCGGCCGCCACGGGGCGCAGGCCCGGCGGGCGGGCGACCGCCTTCCGGGCGAGCCCGGCGACCGCCCACCCGTCGGCGAGCAGGCGGTCCGCCAGGTTGTTGCCGGCGATTCCGGTGGACCCGACGATCAGGGCGCGGTGCGGGGAGGCCATGGAAGCACCCGGTCAATAATGAGGTGGCTCGCGGCCGGGGCGGTTCTGCGACGAGGCCCCTCCAGTGTAGCGGTAGTCGCGGCGGTGGCGGTCGGGAGGTTGGGTACGCGTCGAGAGTCGCGGCGCGGGCGGACGGGGGCGGCGCGCCGACGCGGACCGTTCGGAAGCGGTGGGACCAGGGTCGGGTGCACAAGGCGGGCGACGGGCGGTGACTGCGGGCCGTGCTCCCGTGGAACCGGTCGATTTCCGCCCGACGGGCTGGTGAATCAGTAACTTCGTGTGGGGCGTGTCGGCGGCCTGTCGTAACGGGGACCGGCCCCGCCACCAACAGACGCGCTGATCACGGAGCACTTCCGGGCGTTCGAGGGTGCGGACCGGCGTTCGCGGCGCGCGTGAAGCACGCGCGGAGCGCGAGGTGGGTCGGCAGGAAGATCAGGAGCGGCAGCCCCGCCATCAGGCACCCGAGCCACGCCAGCGGCGGCACCCACGCCTAGGCGGCCGTGTCGTCCATGCCGTGCACGTAGTTGATGTTCACGGGGGTGGGGACCTGTGCCGCGTCGGCCCGCGGCCCCGGCATGGCGAAGTAACACACCAGGATCAGCACCCACGCCACCGCCGTCCAGCACGCGAACGCGCGGCGGTCGTACCCGAGGAGCCGCACCAGGTAGAGCAACAGGAACGGCAGCCACCCGTGGAACAGCGACAGCCCCCGCAGGAACGCCGAGCGGTCCGGGTTGAACATGTAGTCGGTCATGCCCGTCAGGTGGCCGCCGCAGCAGCCGATGGCGAAGTCCGCCGCCCACAGCACCTGCGGCGCAAGGATCCCCACGGCCGCCATCGAGACCGGCAGCGGCGACTCCCGCCACAGGCCGAGGAGCGTCAGGAGCAGGGCGACGTCGCAGAAGTACAGGAAGTTGGTGGGGCCGTAGTTCGCCCAGTACACCGGGACCAGGACCGCCAGGAACGCGGTGTACGCCAGCTTCACCCACAGCGGCACGCGCGGCGCCGGGCGCGGGGAATTCGGAGCGGTGGCTCGAGACGACACGGTAGGCTCCTGAGTGGGCGTCACAATCGACTCGGGATTGAACCCGTCGGTGGCTCGGTCCGCACGCCCCGCCTCGGTATCGATCGACACGCGATCGGTCCCGACCGGTGTGGTGCGGTACACATCGTACTTGGGATCGGCACCGGACGCCCGCCGGCCGGCTGCACGCAAAGCGGCTGCCAGGGGACTCCCCCTCCGGGCACTCGAACCAGGACCCGACGCGACTGCACGGGTGGCCGCGAGCGTGCGGGCTCTCCCCGCGACCCCCTGCGCCAGAAGGGGTACAGGAACGGGGCAACCGGTTCCCGGGTACACCGCTCCGGCCGCACAACCCCGTGCACCTTCGGCCGCTGTTCCCGAACCGAGTTGAGAGCTCCCTGGAACTGTCCCCCGACGCCTACATTCCAAGGAACAACCTGGCTACCATCCCCCATTGCAAGCGAGTCCACTCGTTGCAAGTTTACCCGTGAAAGCGTGAACCAGGGCCGGATCGTGTGAAATACTGTGGAACCGTCCCTCGATCAGCTCGACGCTGCGGGGTCAGGCGCCTTCAGGTCGGCGAGCGCCTGCAGAGCGTCGGCTCCCGTGAACGGCACGTCGAGGTCCCGGCGCAGCCGCTGCCACCAGAGCTCCCGGCACCGTTCGGCCCGCGGGCCGGTGAAGGCGGTCAGTTCCGGGCTCCCCGCGGCGCACTCGTCCGCCGCCAGCCAGTCCCCGATCTGAGCCGCCAACCAGAGGCGTCGGCTCGCGTCAGCCCACGCGGAACAGAGGGCGTCGATCGCGTCGAGTGCGGCAATTACCTCATCGGCGAGGCGGTAGGGGTGGGAGTCGCGGCCTTCCAGCGGCGTCAACGCCCCGGCCGTAAGCAGGTCGGCGATGGCGAGGGTGACGGCTCGGGCCGCCGACGGGTGCAGTTCCCGCAACCGCTGCTCGGGCGGCTCGGGGGACCGGAGGGAGTCGAGGTAGTTCTTGTAGAAGTAGGTGTCGAAGTACTCGGCCGTGTCGCCGAAGAAGTCGACGTCGATCGCGTCGCCGTCAACCTTGTGGGTGATGCAGCACCCGCGCCCATGGAAGTAGTACTCCCACTCGGGCATCCCCGGCACGGGGCCGAGCTGCGGAACGCCCTCGGGATGTCCCAGTGCTCCGACGACCGCAAGATCCGACGGCGTACCCCGCAGCCGGGTGCGGATGATGTCGGCGACCCAGAGCTGCCGCCCCCGGTGGCGGGCGAGGCCGATCAGTGTCCAGGTTTCCCACGGGGAGGGGAGCACGTCGGGTTCGGGCAGTCGACGGAGAGAAGCAACGAGGTCGTTCGGCTCGGGATCCGCGGCGCGGGCGAAAGCGGCCAGGAGTGTTCGTAGTCGGGCGTCAATAGTTGTCTCCGTCGGCCGCATACTGTGACGATAGAATAACTCGCGTCCGAAACACGGGCTACACGTGACCGGCCCGCGAGACGTTCGAGCCGCCGTCGCAGCAGGAAAGGCGAACATGCTGAAGCGAGCACTGGTTCTGATCGACGTCCAGTGCGACTACTTCCCCGGCGGGAGGTGGACGCTCAGCGAAATCGAAACTGCCGCCGACAACGCGGCAAAACTCCTCGCGAAGGCCCGGGCTGCGGGCGATCTGGTTGTCCACGTCCGGCACGAGTTCCCGTCCGCCGAGGCGCCGTTCTTCACCCCCGGATCGGTCGGGGCGCAGATCCACCCGAAGGTGAGGTGCCTCGAGGGAGAGCCCGTCGTCCTGAAGCACCACGTCAACTCGTTCCGCGAGACGGACCTGAAGGCCATTCTCGACCGCCACGGGGTCGAGGAGGTGGTGATCTGCGGGGCGATGAGCCACATGTGCGTGGACGCGGGGACGCGGGCGGCCAGTGACCTCGGCTACCAGTGCGTCGTCGTCCACGACGCCTGCGCCACGCGGGACCAGGAGTTCGAGGGCAACGTGGTTCCCGCCGCCCAGGTGCACGCCGCGTTCATGGCTGCCCTGCAGTTCGGCTACGCCAAAGTGGTCACCACGGCAGAGTACCTTGCGGCGACGCCAAACGCGTGACTGCGGCAGGGAGAGGAGACAGCGATGATTACCATCGACGTGTATTCGGACGTGATCTGCCCGTGGTGCTACATCGGGAAGCGACGTCTGGAGAAGGGTATCGCGCTGACGGGCCGGACCGCGACGGTCCACTGGCACCCGTTCGAGTTGAACCCGAGCATGCCTCCAGAGGGTATCGAACGACGGGCCTACCGGGTGAGGAAGTTCGGGAGTTGGGAACGGTCCCTCGAACTGGACGCGCAGGTGGCCCAAGCCGGCCGGGGCGAGGGGATCGCGTTCCACTTCGACAGGATGCCCCGCACGCCGAACACGTTCGACGCGCACCGGATCATCTGGCTGGCGGGTGAGCGGGGCGTGCAGGACGCAGTCGTGGAGGCGCTGTTCAAAGCGTACTTCACCGACGGTCGTGATCTCTCCGACCGGGCGACGCTCGCGGCGGTAGCAGTCGAAGGTGGCCTCGACGTTGGCGAGGTGAACGAACTGCTCGGTGGCGAACGCGGAGCGGCGGAGGTCCGCGAACGGGAGCAGAAGGGGCAGCGCCTCGGCATCTCGGGTGTGCCGTTCGCAGTCATTAACGATGCCATCGCCCTGTCCGGCGCCCAGGCGCCGGAGACTTTCCGGGCGGCGTTCGAGCAGGCGACCGCGGCCGGGGAATGCTAAGCGTGCAAGTTCGACCCGGCGCAGGGGAAGCGCGGGTGTTGAGGGGTAGAAGGACCTCTCGGTGTGTCGGACGGAGAACGCAAGCCTGACGTTCAGGACCATGGGTTCTGGACTACATGGATGTCACGACCTCGAACGGGACACCGCTTTGCAGAAAGTTGTACAACGCCGCCCCGCCAGCAAGTCCGGAACGCGTCACTCACGGAATTCACCGGGCTCTTACGGAAGGGTGACGTTGTGGTAGATTTCCTGCACGTCATCACACTCGTTCAGCATCCCCAAAAATTTCTCGAACATGGCCAACTCATCCCCGCCGAGGCCCTTTGCTTCCTTCGGAAGGAAGGTGATTTCCTGGACATCGAATTCGAGGTCGGGGAATGCCTCGCGCAAAGCAGTTTTGGCTTTGAAGAACTCGGCGGGGGGCGCGAAGACGGTGATCGTGCCGTCCTTGCTTTCGACCTCTTCGACGGCGACGTCCGTCGCGAACATGGCCTCCAGCACTTTGTCCTCACTATCCCCACTGAACGAAATCACCGCCAGGTGATCGAACAGCATCGCCACCGACCCGTTGGCCGACATTTTGGCCCCGGTCTTGGTGAAGCAGTTACGAACGTCGGAGATCGTGCGTGTATTGTTGTCCGTCAAGCAGTCGACGATGACGAGCGAGCCGCCGGGGCCGACCCCCTCGTACCTCGCCGGCTGGTAGTTCTCGCCGCCCGCACCCGCGGCTTTCTGAATCGCCTTGTCGATCACGTGGCTCGGGACATTTTCTTTCTTGGCTCGTTCGACGAGGTTGCGCAGGACCGGATTGGCGTCCGGGTCGGGCACGCCGTTCTTGGCCGCCATGTACAGTTGTTTGCTGTACTTGGAGTAAAGCTTGGAGTTCTGTGCAGCGGTCTTGAAGATGGAGTACTTGCGCTTCTCGAAGATTCTTCCCATACGAAGCCGACCTCTCTATCCGTCCAAAAGGAGCCGGGGCTTGAATGGCCCCGATCGGTCCGCAAGAACCGAGTCACGAGCTTTCCCCTGCCGCCGCTGTTGTGTCATCCGTCCCGACAGATACCCAGCCGAACGCACCGACCCCGCTCCGTGTTCGCCCTGTTTCTCCCCCTTCGCCGGGTTGGCGAGGGCGTGGTAGTGATCGCCGCGAGCCGCATGGTTGGCCTGCTTCTGGCGGGACTCGATCGCCTCCTTCGGCGGGTCCACCGGGATCAGCCCGTCGCACCCGCCGATCAGGTCGGGCGGCCTCGCATGGATCAGGGACTCGCGGTAGTTGAAGTGATTCTATAGCATTCAGGCTGGCATGCGTGAACAGTCCCAGTGGTGCCTCGGTCACCTCGACCGCTTCTCCCACCTCCGTCACGCGCAGATCATGCCGCACGAAAGGCGTTCGCGCCGCGACTCGGGCATGCCATTCTCCGTGTTGCCAAACCGGCCACGCGAACCAGTCGGGTTGTCCGGGTGTCACTCCCAGAACCATCACAGCGGAGTGTGCCCGTGCCGATCGACCCACGCCTCACGCGACTCGACGAGAACCGCGTCCGGGTGAACAACCCGTACGACGTCGAAACCACCCTGTTCGCTAACGAGCAGGTGCCCGTCGAGTCGGCCGCGGTGACGGAGTTGATCGAGCTGCTGGCCCTCCAAGTCGACGTGCAACGAGTCGCCGAGGCCGCGCCCGACAGTTTCGACCGCGCCCCCGGGATCGTCCGGGTCGCGGTCACTCCCGACTTCCACAAGGCCCGCGGGATCCCGGTCGGCACGGTGCTGGCCACCCGCGGGTTCGTCGTCCCGCAGGCCATCGGCAACGACATCAACTGCGGCATGCGGCTGCACACCACCACGCTCACGCCTGACGAGGTCGGGGCGAACCTGGACGGTCTCGAGACGGCGTTCCGGCACATCTACTTCGAGGGCGGGCGGAACATTCCGATGACCCGCGGCCAGCGGCACGCGATGCTCACCGGCGGCCTCGAAGGCGTGCTCGACGCCACGGCGAACCTGCACGAGGGGCTGTGGCCGCTCGTCCGGGAACTCGGCGTGGGCGAGCAACTCGACCGGATCGAACGACGCGGCAGCCTCCCGGCGGGCCGCGTCTTCGGTTTGACGGACTTCATGGGCACCGACGACCGCCTGAGCCGCGACGGGCAGATCGGGAGCATCGGCGGGGGCAACCACTTCGTCGAGATCCAGAAGGTCGAGAAGGTCCTCGACGGCACGGTCGCGCACGCCTGGGGTTTGAAGCCGGGCACCGTGACGGTGATGGTACACACGGGATCGGTGGGCGTCGGGCACCTGTGCGGCGGGCACTACCGCGACGTGGTGAAGAGGATCCACCCCGATGGGCTGAAGCACCCGGCCAACGGGGTGTTCGTGCTGCCCGAGGGCGCCCGCCACCGCGGGCACGCCGAGACGTTCTGGGACGCGCTGCACAACGCCGCGAACTTCGCGTACGCGAACCGCATGTTCCTGGCGGTGATGGCGGTGGCCGGGATGCGGCAAGTGTTCGGGGACCGGGTCGGGTGCGACCTGGTGTACGACGCCCCGCACAACTTCGTGTGGAAGGACGAGATCGACGGCGAAGAAGTCGTGCTGCACCGCAAGGGGGCGACCCCCGCCCGGGGCTTCGAGGCGATGGCCGGGACGCCGTTCGCCCACTACGGAGAACCGGTCCTGGTGCCCGGCTCGATGGGCGCGAGCAGCTTCGTGATGGTCGGACAGGGGAACGCGGAGTCGATGGCCAGCGCCAGCCACGGGGCCGGGCGTACGCTCAGCCGGGGCGAGGCGATGCGCGGGTTCGACGACGAGTTCGCGAAGTTCATGGAGGAGTTCCGCGTCGTCACGCCGACCGACCTGCGCCGGGCCGACGTCCGCCAGCGCCCTGACATCCTCGGCAAGAAGCTGGAGGAGATCAAGCAGGAGGCGCCGTTCGCGTACAAGGGGATCGGCCCGGTGGTGAGCACCCTGACCGCCGCCGGGATCGCGCGGCCCGTGGCGGAACTCAAGCCGCTGATGACGATCAAGGGATGAATGACGGCATCCGCCGCACACGCCAATGAGGAGGACTGCGGTGCCGGCAGAACATGAAATCCGGGCCGATTACGACCGGGACACGATCGTCATCTATCAGGCGTACTCCCCGGCCATCGCCGACGCCGCCCTTGCGGCCGGGCGATTCGTGCCGCCGTTCTCGTTCCACCGGATGACCTGGGTCAAGCCGTCGTTCCTGTGGCTCGTGCACGGCAGCAACTAGGGCCAGAAGAGCGGGCAGGAGCGCGTCCTCGCCGTGCGGATGACCCGGGCCGGGTGGGAGAAGGCGCTGTCCCTTGCGGTCCCAACATCCTTCGAGCCCGGCGTGTTCGCCTCCCCGGACGAGTGGGCCAGGCAGTTCGCGGGCGCGCGGGTGCACCTGCAGTGGGACCCGGAGCGTTCCCTGCGTGGTGCCGGGCTGCCGTATTCCAGCATTCAGGTGGGACTGGGCCGGGACGTGATCCGCGAGTACGTCGACGAGTTGGTCATGGGAATCGAGGACTACACTGACCGGGTGCGGAAGGTGTACGGCCTGCTGCAATCCGGCAAGGCCGACAAGGCGAAGCGGCACTTGCCGCCGGAGCGGGTGTACCCGGTCGGCGGCGAACTCGCGCGGCGACTTCTGATCAAGAGCGGCCGATGAAGGTCCGCTGTGCGACTGATCCAGCGTGCCGCACGACTTGCAGAATGGGGCGCAGCATCGGGTGCCCCGGATGATTCCGTCTGGGTCTCGGCGCGTCCGACGGCCGCGCCGGTGCAGAGGGCTCCATTGTTCGGCGTGGTTTGACGAGAGGACCTACACATGAGCGACACCACCTTCGCCGTCTCACCGGACGTCAAGCCGGGGACGGCCCTCGAGACGGTTGATCGCATCGGTGAACTTCGGACCGCCCTCCAGCGACCGATCGAGGCTGCGTGGCGACCCAAAAACCGTATGGTGGCATGCGACGAAGACCACGCCCTGCTCGCGGCCTTCCGCATCGCGTTTTACGACCATGTGCCGCTGCGCCTTTCGCCCGACGCGATCTGGATTACACTCGCCCGGGGGTTCGCCCTGCACGTGAACGAGCACGCCGAACAACTCCGGCACCGCTTCGTCCGCCATTCCGGCAAGGAGAAGTTGGTCGTCGAGCGGCCGGACTTCTTTCCGGGGAAAGACAACCCGTGGCCCGAGGCCTTTGAGGCGTTCGGCAGACAACTCGATGGACGCACGGGCGGGTTGACGTCGCTTGTCCGGGCGGACTTCAGCACGACCGGCCCGGTCGAGCGCGCGGTCTCCGACTTGATGGCAATGGAGACCTTCAAGTCGTACTTCGAGTACGAGATGCTGTGCGGTTGCGGCATTCCCGCCGTCACCCTCACCGGCACGGCCGCGGACTGGCGCAGGCTTCGCGAGAAGGCGCACCGCTTTGCCGAGTACGGGCTTCAAGACTGGATCGCGGCGCTGGACCCGGTTCTCGCACACTTCGAGTCGGCGAAGGCCGGCCGAGCGGACCTGGGGTTCTGGAAGTCGATGTTCCGCTACAACAGCGGATCCGGCCCGGCGGTGTTGACGGGGTGGGCAAACGTGCTCTTCCCGTACCTCCAGGACGCCGGCGAGAGGTTGTATCCGAACCCCTTCCTGAAGGAGTGGAAGGAGAGACTCGACGTCGACGACCGGCAGCACTGGCGCGAACGTTGGGACGACCCCCAGGGGGTCGGTCTGGGAGCCTTCCCGCCTTGCTTTACTTGCGTTCCGCTCAAAGTGTTTTGGGGCGAGCAAGAGACGGACATGCGGCTGGTTGGCGGCCTGCTGGGGGTTGCTCAGGACGAGACGACTCTGACCGTCGAACCCGAGTGCGGCTGGGTTGTGGTTTACGAGGAACCGGTCGACCCACTCTCCGCACGGTACGATCGGTTGGAAGAAAGGAAGTCATAGGCTCGGGCGCCGATCGTTCGGTCCCGGATAACGGAGGGCGCACAGTTCCATGCGTGCAACGGAAAGAATCGAGGCCCGCATCCTCGACGCGAGCAACGTCCTGGTCGCGTCCCCTGAAGCGGAAGGTGGAGGCGAGGGCGAGACGTGCTAGCTCGTGGACCGAGGTCGGGTTCCGGTTCGCGTGCACGGCGTCGGCGTGTACTACCGGCGCTTCTTCGACCCGGGCTTCGACCACTTCAACCGCATCTGCGCGGAGCACGAATTCCAGGCCCTTACGGAGTCTACCAAGCCCGGGACGGCCCACCGCACCGGGATCTATCTGACGCCCGTCGCGCACGACGACGAAGGGTTGCACTTCCGCCTGCTCCGGTGCTCCACGAACCTCTCCGGCCCGACCGAGAACTTCCGCACGACCGACCGGCGCATCGTCGACACCCTGAACCGGGAGGCGGCCACGATTTTCGAGAACCCGGCGCCGCTGAACCACGTGCTGGCGCAGGTCTACCACAACACCCCCGCGGACGCCGGAAACAAGCAGGCCAAGGCCCGGATCTCGGCGCACGCGGACAAGACCAAGGACATGCCCGCCAACGGCGTCATGGCCTTCTGCACTTTCTACGACCGACTCGACAAACTCACCCCCCTGACCACGGACGCCTTCGACCGCGGCTACAAGGGTGTCAGCGGGCTCACCCGCTTGCACTTCCGCCTCAAGCAACCGCCCGCGGAGCGCCCCGAGGGCACCTTCCTCGAGCAGTTCACCCTGACCCTGTACCCCGACTCCGTGTTCTTCATGCCGCTGTCCACCAACCGGCTGTACACGCACGAGATTCAGCCACCGGCGCTGGACGCCGGGTTGCTCCCGACCCGCCTGGGGTACGTGGTCCGCTGCTCGCGCGCCGAGGCGGTTCACGCGGGCGGCCACACGTTCCTGAAGACGGGCGGAAGGCGGGTGAAGCTCGAACCGCCCACGCCCGAGGGCATGAGCGAGTTGCGCCGGTTGTACGCCGAGGAGAACAAGACGCAGGCAGTGATCGACTACGGGGACCGGTTCCCGTTCAGCATGAACACGGGAGATTACCTTGCCCCCCGAATCTAAAACCGCCGACGAGGTCCGCTCGTACCTCGTACCGATCGAAGGCAACCTGTTCGAGGAACTGTTCGCGTCGGTTCCGTTCGAGGACGTGGGGAAGGGCCGTCAGGGAGCCGTGCTGACCAGAACCGACGAGGCGGGCGGCACCCCCCTCGTGCGCACCACCACCCGGTACCGCGCCCCGGCGCAGCGCTTCCGGCCGGTACACGAGCGGCTGGCACAGCGGATTCAAACAACCGCGTCGCTCTCGGTGGGCTTCAACAACGCCCTCATCGAAAGCTACACCAACGCTTCCACCACCATGAGCAGTCACTCCGACCAGGCGCTGGACCTAGCGGACGACTCGTTCAGCGCCGTTTTCTCCTGCTACGAGCACCCCGGGTTGGCGAACCCGCCGAGGACACTGCTCGTCGAACCGAAGGGAGGCGGCGATCGCGCCTCGATCCCGCTCACGCACAACAGTGCGGTCGTGTTCTCCGTGGGCACCAACCGGCGGCTGAGGCACAAGATCGTGCTGGCCGCGTCCGCACGGACGCCCGAGAACCGGTGGCTGGGTGTCACGTTCCGAACGTCGAAGACCGTTGTGCGGTTTCGCGACGGGTGTGCGTACTTCCCGGAAGGCGTGCGCCTGACGTTGGCCGGCGAGGAGCAGCGGCGCGAGTTCTACTCTTTGCGGCGACGGGAGAACGATGAAACGGACTTCACCTACCCCCGGCTCACGTACACCGTCAGCGACAGCGACTTGGTACCGCCCGAACCCGCCGGGGATTCGCCAGCCCCGCCCTCCGACCGCGCGGCCGAGGGGTAGCGGTACACCAACGACTTCGTGCGACGCCCCTCGCCACCTCGGCTCAGTCTTTACCCGGTGGCAGGGCCCTAGGCTCAATGCCCTTCAGTTAAGCACAACGACAGCCTCGCGGAAGGGTTTCGTCGGCTGG
>NZ_JBHYGG010000088.1:0-14381 GCF_051859125.1 Gemmata sp. | reverse complement strand
CGGACTACCGCCCCCTCCGGGGGCTCCGAGGTCTTGAGTCCCGGAGGGACGACAGCGCGTAGCCCAGGGTGCCAACCCTGGGTCTCCGGGTGCCAACCCTGGGTCTCCGTGCTACGCGCTGCCACCCCCCGTTGGGGGCTTCGATGTTTCAAGTCCCGGAGAGACGACAGTGCGTAGCCCAGGATGCCAACCCTGGGGCCGGGTATCCGGCGAGAGACGTGTCTATCTGTACATGACGAACGCTCGCGGCTGCGTCAAATCGGAACCGCGGAGATTCCCGACGTGGCCGCAAACACGTGTGACCCGACGCTATTTGCTAACTAAGTACAGAACGATACTGTTCTTTTCGGTGCCGCCGGATTCCCCGTCACAACCCGCAACCTTCGTACAATTTACGCCGGTTGCGCACGCTCCTGGGTCTGCGGTTCCTTGCTGAGTACGGCTCGCCTTTGTATAACATTGGTGAGATCTGATCCGTCGCCCGGTCCGATCAGTTGGGCGACTTGGTGTGACGTTCCGCTCCCGGCGGGTGGTCGAGTCCGGTTGCCCCTTTCCACGGACTGGGACACACGCGAGGTTCTCAGAATGGCTTCCCTCAAGCTGCGGCGGATCGACCTCACCGCGAACAACGCCGCGGCACAGATCACCAAGCTCCGCGACCAGTTCCGGTACGACTCCGAGGTGGTCTCCGCCGCGGGCAAGAAACTCACCGTGGCCGTGTTCGGCGAGGCGCTCTCGCCGGTCCGGGCCGTCGAGCGGATCTGCTCCGAGGTCCGCGACAAGGGGCTGCCGGCCGTCCTGCACTACACCGAGCAGTTCGACAAGGTGAAGCTCAAGCCGGACGCCCTGCGGGTGAAGCCGGCCGAACTGGCCGAGGCGCACGCCGCCGCGAGCCCCGAGTTCCTCGAAGCCATCCGGCAGGTCAAGTACAACGTCGAGCAGTTCCAGTCGGGCGTGCTGCACCGCGACGCGGTGATGCGCGTCTCCGAGCGGCACGAGTTGCAACTCCGCTACCGGCCGCTCGACCGGGTCGGCGTGTACTGCCCCGGCGGGGCCGCCGCGTACCCCTCGACGCTGCTCATGACCGTGTGCCCGGCGCAGGCCGCGGGCGTCGAGCAGATCATCGTGTGCATGCCGCCGAAGGACACCGGCGCGTACAACCGCGAGATGCTCGCCACCTGCCACGAACTCGGCATCAAAGAGGTCTACCGCGTCGGAGGCGCGCAGGCGATCGCCGCGATGGCTTACGGAGTGGACGGCCTGCAAGCGGTGGACATGATCGTCGGGCCGGGGAACCAGTACGTCGCGCTGGCCAAGAAGCACGTGTTCGGGCAGGTGGCGATCGACTGCATCGCCGGGCCGAGCGAGGTCGTGGTCGCGGCCGACGACGCGGCCCACCCGGACTGGGTCGCCCTCGACATGATCGCCCAGGCCGAGCACTCGCCGGGCGTCGCGATCCTGGTGACGTGGTACGAGCCGCTCATCAACGAGGTGCAGGAGTCGATCACCAAGAAGCTCGCGAAGTTGTCGCGGGCCGACCTCGCCCGCGACAGCCTGGAGCGGTTCGGGGCGCTGGTGCTGGCCCCGGACAAGAAGGCCGCGCTCGACTGCGTCAACGCGCTCGCCCCGGAGCACCTGCACGTGCAGACCCGCGACCCCGAGGCGTTCGTCGAGCAGGTCCGCAACGCCGGGGCCGTGTTCCTCGGGCCGTTCACGCCGGTCGCGGTCGGCGACTACGCGGCCGGCCCGTCGCACGTGCTGCCGACCGGCGGCACCGCCCGCTGGGCCAGCGGCCTGAACGCCAACGACTTCCGCAAGCGCACCAGCATCATGCGGTTCACCCGCAACGGGCTGAAGGAGATCGCGCCGGACGTCATCTTCCTGGCGAACACCGAGGGGCTGACGGCCCACGCGGCGAGCGTCGAGATCCGCGCCAACAACAACGGCCCCGAGGCCCGGCCCAAGCCGAAGGTCGACAAGCCGGTTCCCGCGGCGGCCGCCGCGAAGAAGTGACGCCCCCGCGCCACGGGGTCACGCCCGTGGCCCCGGCGCGTCGACCGACCACGGGGACGAACCCCGTGGCTCGCACTTGAACCACCCCGCACGTCCGCAACCCGCCATGACCCCCGTCCGTCCCAACGTTCTGGCGATGAAGGGCTACGCGCCCGGCGAGCAGCTCAACGACCCCGACATCGTCAAGCTGAACACCAACGAGAACCCGTACCCGCCGAGCCCGCGGGTGTTCGAGGCGGTTCAGGCGGCGCTCACGTCGAACACGCTCCGCAAGTACCCCGAGCCACTCGGCGACACGTTCCGCAGGGCCGCGGGAAGGGTGCTCGGCGTCGATCCCGATTGCGTCCTGATCGGCAACGGCTCGGACGACATCCTCACGATCCTGACGCGGGCGTTCGTGCCCGAGGGCGGGCTCATCGCGAGCCCGACGCCGAGCTACGTCCTGTACAAGTCGCTCGCCGAGATCCAGGGCGCGCGGTTCCAGGCGGTGCCGTTCGCACCGAACTGGGCGCTGCCGATCGCGGACTGGCCGAAGAACGCGCACCTCAGCTTCGTCCCGAACCCGAACTCGCCGACCGGTACGGTTGTCCCGCTCGCGGCCATCACCGACCTCGCGGCGCAACTCGCCCCGGCCCCGCTCGTGCTCGACGAGGCCTACGCCGATTACGCGCCCGAGAACGGCCTGTCGCGCGCCGCGACGCTGCCGAACCTGATCGTGACGCGCACCCTGAGCAAGTCGTACTCGCTCGCGGGGATTCGCTTCGGCTTCGCGGTCGCCCGGCCCGAGATCGTCCGCGAACTCGTGAAGGTGAAGGACTCCTACAACTGCGACGTGCTGAGCCTCGCCGCCGCGACCGCCGCACTCGAAGACCAGGACTACTTCCGCTCGGTTCGTGCGAAGATCATCGCAACCCGCGAGCGGATGGTGCCGGCGCTCACGCAACTCGGCTTCGACGTTACGCCGAGTCACGCGAACTTCCTGTGGTGCCGCCGCACCGACCGCCCCGCGAAGCCGATCTACGAGGAACTGAAGCGCCGCAAGATCCTCGTGCGGTACATGAACTACGACGGCTACGACGGCCTCCGCATCACCGTCGGCAGCGACGCCGAGATCGACACGTTGCTCGTTGAGCTAAAGGCGATTCTGTGATGGCACGATCCGCTTCGATCACCCGCAAGACGGCCGAGACCGACATCCAGCTTTCCCTGAACCTCGACGGGTCGGGGAAGGTCGAGGTGGGCACGGGGGTCGGGTTCTTCGACCACATGCTGACGCACATCGGCAAGCACGGGATGTTCGACCTGAGCGTGGCGTGCACGGGCGACACGCACATCGACGCGCACCACACGGTCGAGGACGTCGGCATCTGCTTCGGCAAGGCGCTCGTTCAGGCGCTCGGCGACAAGGCCGGGGTCCGCCGGTTCGGGGACTGCGCGCTGCCGATGGACGAGACGCTCGCGCAGGCCGCGGTGGACCTGAGCGGCCGGCCGTTCCTCGTGTGGCGGGCCGACGTGCCGCTCGAAACGCTCGGCACGTTCTCGTCGCAACTCGCCGAGGAGTTCTGGCGGGCGGTGTCGTCGAGCGGGCTGCTGACGCTGCACGTCGTCCTGCACCACGGGAAGAACACGCACCACATCGTCGAGGCGATCTTCAAGGCGTGCGCCCGTGCGCTGCGGGCCGCGGTCGAGCCCGATCCGCGGGCCACCGGCATCCCGTCCACCAAGGGCGTTCTGTAAGGACTCGCGGCCCGAGCAGTCGGGGACCGGGAGAGGGTAGGCGACTCGCTCCGCGAGTCGCACCCCGGCGCAACGGCGGTCCCCGGTGTGCCGTGATCCGCGGTCGGCGTCGCTCGCGGAGCGGGTGACCGCTCTTCTTCCGGTCCCGTTCTCCTTACGCTTCGTGCGGGCGGGTCGTGCCGGTTCTGCCGGCCGGCAAACCTGCGCGCTTCTGGTAAAGTTGACCCGCCCAACGCGGCGGCAAGATAAACTCGTGACAGTGAGGTCGTGACGTGGCGAAGGCGAAAAAAGCAGCGGCGAACACCGAGGAACTCGTCACGCAGGCGCTGGTGGCGCTCGCAACGGCCGACGGACCGGTGCGGTTGTTCGGGAAGGGCGACCACCCGGCACTGCTGGCGGGCACCGCGGCGGCGAACAAGGACGTGATCGCCCGGCTCAGGGACGAAGCGGCCCCGCTCGTGGTCGAGACCGGTGCCGCGAAGAAGGCGACGGTTTCGCTGACCGCGGCCGGGTTCGCGTTTGTGGCGAGCGCGCTCCCCGAGGAGAAGGTCGGCCCGGCGGCGCGTGCGATTGCCGAGGGGCTGCCGCTCACCGAGCGGGTCACGTTCCTTCAGGATATCGTGCGTCGAACTCCGCCCGCGGCCGCGCAACTCCTTCCGGTGATCGAGGCGGCCGCCGCGGAAGAGAAGGTCGCCGCCGAGGCCCGCACGAAGGCCGCAGCGCTCCAGCGCGAGCGCGACGCGGCGACGCTCGAAGCGATCGAGCGCTGGAAGGCGGTGATCGTCTCGCGGAGGGCGGCCCGGATCGCGGCGCTCCAGCAGGAACTCGCGGCCGAAGGCGCGGAGCCGGCCCCGGTGCCGGTGGGCGCGAAGGCTGAGGAGAAGCCCGCCCCGCGGCCGGCCGCGGTCGCCGTGCCGCAGCCGGAGAGCGCCGACGACACCACGTTCCAGCGGCAGGTGGCGCGGCGGCTCGTGTCGGCGTGGCTCGAGACCTGGGACCCCGACCGGCCCGAGGCGCGGCAGTTCCTCGAAGCGGCGATCTGGAACGTCGCCGAGTTCAAGCAGCTCGGCGAGGTCGCCGAGGAGGTCAAGTTCGACGGCCGGTACCACGAGGGGCCGGCGGGGCTGTTCACGACCTCCCCCGCCATTGTGGTGCGACCCGGTTGGGTGCTGGCGGAAGGCGACGGCGAGTACATCCTCGCGAAAGCGAAGGTGGTCCCCAAGTGAGGTGACCGATGGCCGACCGGGTGTTCTGCATCGACTTCGGCAGCGCGTACACCAAGGTCGCACTGCGGCGCGACCCCGGGGCCGATAGCACCCTGCTCGCGTGCCGGCCGCCGGGCGTCGGCGAGGCCGAGTTCTGCATCCCGAGCACGGTGGTCGTGGACCGCCGCGGGGCGAAGCCGGTCCCCGAGTTCGGCGACCGTGCGGCCGGCATGACCGGCGGCGGCGGCATCGACGTCCACACCAACTGGAAGAAGTCGATCTTCGTCGCGCCCGGCGCGCGGCCCCAGCAGTCCCCGCTCGAAGCGCTGTTGCAGTCGCCCGAACTCGCGGAGTTGGCCGCGAAGTACGGCGTCGCCGCGGGGCAGATCGGCTACCTGAACCAACTCGTCGCCGCGGCCCGCACGCTCGTCGCCGGTCCCGGCGGGCGGATGATCTCGGCCGAGGCGCAGCAGCAGACGCTCGCGTCGACGCTCGCCGCCCACTTCTTCTACTGGCTGCGGCAGCAGGTGCTGGAGGCGTGCAACAAGCTCCCCGCGACCGGGCTGAAGTACGACTCGATTCCGGTCCGCATCTCGGTCCCCGCGTTCGCCGCACAGAAGGGCACCGACCCGCACCCGGGGTGCAAGATCCTCACCGACGCGCTCGGCAAGGCCGGGTGGCCGCTGCACCCCGACACGCCGATCGTGTCCGAGCCGTACGCGAACGCGGTCGGGGTGCTGACCAAGGCGACGAACGTGCTCCAGAAGGGGCACATTCGCCTCGGCGAGATGTTCGGGAAGGGGCCGCTCATCACGGTGCTGAAGTCGACCGCGGACCACCCGGTGTACCGCGCGCTCGTGATCGACGTGGGCGCGTTCACGACCGACTTCGCCGCCGTCACCATCACCCCGGCCGACGGGAACGACGCCGACCCGGACGCGCGCGTCGCCGTTTCACAGCAGTCGCACCCGCTCGGGGTGAGCGACCTCGACGAGCGCGTGAAAGCAGCACTGCCGAAGGAGAAGGGCGAGTTCCTTCACAGGGCGAGTCCGGTCGAGTGGGAGGACCTGCGGCCCGCGGTGTACTCGACCGGGAAGGGCTACCGCACCGCGAAGGTCGGGGTGATCGGCGGCCCGGCCGACGGCGACGCGGTGCTGGGGTGCGTCGAGGCGGTCACGAGTCAGCTCGCGGTCGAGGTCGCGAAGTTCGTCGGGTTGCTCCCGGCGCTCCCGAACGGCGCGATGCAGGAACTGATCCTCACGGGCGGCGGGTGCGGCATACCGGCGTTCCGCGACGCGCTGCAGGGTGCTACCGTGGGAGCTGGGCTGACGTTCGTGAAGACCCACGCGCCGGACCTGAAGAAGACCGTGGGCGGGCCGCCGGTCGGCAAGCTCGACGCGACCTTCGCCCGCGGCGGCAGCGCCCTCGGCGGCGCGAGCCTGTACTTCGAGCGCGAGTACGCCTGACCCTCTCCTCGGACGTGGACGGACCGCCGGTGAACTTCCTCGCACACCTGCACCTGGCCGACCCCGAACCCGGGCTCATGCTCGGCGGCATCGTCGCCGACTTCGCCCGCAACCCCGAGATCGCGCTGCTCCCGGACGACGTCCGGTGCGGGGTGCGGTTGCACCGCCTCGTGGACGGGTTCACCGACCGGCACCCGGTCGTGCTGCGGAGCATCTCGCGCGTCTCGCACACGCTCGGCTGGTTCGCCGGCATCGTCATCGACGTGTACTACGACCACGTCCTCGCCCGCAACTGGCAGCGGTACTCGGCGGAACCGCTCCCCGCGTTCGCCCGCCGGTCCTACCGCGTGCTCGACGACCAGTTCCAGCAGACCCCGCGCGACGCGCAGTGGTTCATCCGCAAGTTCGTCGACAACGACCAGCTCGTGAGCTACGCCAGCACGGAGGGGATCACCGCCACCTTCGCCCGCATCTCGGACCGCATCGCCGAGCGGATGCCGAAGCGCGCGATCTGGCTCCCGGACTCGATGCCGATCCTCACCTCTCTCGACGCGGAACTCACCGCGGACTTCAACGCCTTCTACCCCGAGTTGATCGCCTTCGCCGCCGACTCCCGCCGCACCCTCGTCGCGAGTTGACCTCGTAGCACCAGTCGGTGTGCCTTCCTTCATGGCGAGCGGGGGACGTAAGTCCCCCGGTTGAACTGCTATTCACGCTCTACCGGGGGACTTACGTCCCCCGCTCGCCAAAATCCAATGGCACCCACCCCCACCTCAAACCCGCTTGCGGGCCGCGAGTGGGCGCGGGTAGTATCTGCGGTAGCCCACCCTGCGCGGCCCGTCACGCTGCCGCCCCACGACGGGCACGGTCGCCTCCCGCCTCCCGAGTGCGCACATGTCGCCGCCGATCCGCTGCATCACTCTGGCACTCTCGGTGTGCGGGCTCGTCGCGAGCGCTCGCGGCCAGGACAAGCCGCCGGTCGCTCCGGTCGCGCCTGTGGGGTGCGCCGCGGCCGCGGACAACTACTTCGAGGACGAGGTCTGGGCCAAGGTCGGCGTGCGGTCGTGCCTCACCTGTCACCGCAAGGGCGGCGACGCCGAGGACAGCGCGTTCGTGCTGCACGACCCGCGGAAGGTGGACGGTGCGGCCCGCGACGCCGCCATGCGGCACAACCGCGGCGCGTTCGCGAAAATGGCCGCCGCGAAGGAGAAGGATAAGGCTCGCATCTTGCTCAAAGTCGTGGGCGACCTCGACCACGGGGGCAACGACGTCCTCAAGCCCGATTCGGCCGCGTACCGCACGCTCGCCGAGTTCGTTCGTCGGGTCAACGGCCCCGCCGCGAAGACACCGGAGGTCGCGGTCGACCCGAAAGCGCCGCCGTTCTTCGACGGCGCGGTGATGATCGACAACCGCCGGCTCCTGCGCCGCGTCACGCTGTCGCTCGCCGGCCGCCTCCCGACCGAGGCCGAACTCTCGTCCGTGAACAAGCTCGGGCTCGCGGTGCTCCCGGCGATCCTCGACGCGGTCATGAAGGAAGAGGCGTTCTACGACCGCGTCCGCGAGGGGTTCAACGACGTGTTCCTCACGCTCGGCGTGGACGGCAACCCGGACCAGAGCGTGCTGTCCTACGAGCACTTCGAGAAGACGCGGCAGTGGTACGCGAAGCACGACCTGAGCCACATCAAGGACGAGGCCGAGCGGAAGAAGGCCGGGTACAAGCTCGCCGACGACTACCGCAAGGCGCTGCTCGCCGAGCCGATGAAGCTCGTCGAGTACATCGTCCGCAACGACCGGCCGTTCACCGAGGTGGTCACCGCGGACTACGCGATGGTGTCGCCGTACACGGCCCGCGGGTACGGCGTCTTCGACGAGGTGAAGGGGAAGTTCAAGAACCCCGACGACCCGTTCGAGTTCGTCCCGGTGCGGCTGAAGGCGCTGACGAGCCGCAACAAGGCCGAGAACCAGGAGTCGGCCACCGGGTTCTACCCGCACGCCGGGCTGCTCGGCACGTTCCAGTACCTCGCCCGCTACCCGACGACCGAGACGAACCGCAACCGGCTCCGGGTCCGCATGTACTACCAGCACTTCCTCGGCGTGGACGTGCTCGAACTGGCGGCCCGCGTGTCGGACGCCGCGGCCGCCACCGCGAAGTTCCCGGTCCCGACGATGCAGGCCGCCGAGTGCGTCGTGTGCCACAAGACCATCGACCCGGTCGCCGGGCTGTACCAGGACTTCTGGCGGTTCGCGGACCAGGGCGTGTTCGGCAAGCGGAAGGGCGGGTGGTTCAAAGACATGTTCGGCCCCGGGTTCGAGGGCGAGGACCTGCCGCCCGGCGAGCGGTGGCGCGCCCTCCAGTGGCTCGGCGAGCGCACCGCCCGCGACCCGCGGTTCGCCGTGGCGATGACCGAGCACGCCTACTACGTCCTCACCGGCCGCAAGGTGCTGCTCCCGCCGAAGGACCTCGAAGACCCGCTCTACGCCGCCCGGCTCCGGGCGTACCGCGAGCAGCGGAAGGCCGTCGAATCGATCGCCGCTCGGTTCGCCAAGACCGGCTTCAACATGAAGGGCGTGTTCAAGGACTGGGTCGCGTCCGACTTCTACCGCATCGACGGCGTGGCCACGGCGCTCAAGGACCCGTGCCGCCGCGCCGAACTCGACGACGCCGGGCTGGTGCGGATGCTTTCCCCGGAGCAGATCGAACGCAAGGTCGCGGCGGTGTTCGGCGAGAAGTGGGGCCGGCTCCAGGGCGAAATGGGGATGCTCTACGGCGGCATCGACTCGAAAGAGGTGACCGAGCGGGCGACCGACCCGAGCGGCGCGATGGGGGCGATCCAGCGCATCATGTCGAACGACGTGGCGTGCAAGACCGTGGCTCGCGACTTCGCCAGGCCGGCCGCCGAGCGCACGCTGTTCCGCGGGATCGAGCCGAGCGTGGTGCCCGGCGCATCGGCCGACGGCGACAAGGCGATCCGGGCCGCGATTGTGTACCTGCACGAGCGCGTCCTGGGCCGGTACGACGCGGCCGACTCCGCCGAGGTGGACCGCACCTTCAAGCTGTTCGCCGGCATCGTCGCCGACGCGAAGGCGCAGAAGGGCATCGAGAAGCGCGAGGCCTACGCCTGCCGCCAGGGCGGTGCGGTGCCCGACGACCCGCACTACACGATCCGCGCCTGGCGCGGCGTCGTGACGTACCTGCTCCGCCGCAGCGAGTTCCTGTACGAGTAACCCCGACCGGTTCTGGGTGCCCCAATGAACGAGCAAGCCGGGTTCGTCGCCGCGCTCGCCGCCGACCCGTCGGACCAGACGGCGGCGCTCGTGTTCGCCGACTGGCTCGACGAGCGCGGCGACCCGCGGGGCGCGATGATGCGCGTCGCCGACATCCGCAAGTGGATGGCACCGACCTACGAGAACCCGCTCCCGAAGTTGGCCGCCGCGATCGTCTCGGGGAAGGGGGTCGCGGAGGCGAGCAAGCGGCTCGCCCGCATCGGCGAGGCGTCCGTTTCGGTGCTGGTTCCGCTCCTCACGCACGAGGTTCACATCGTCCGGTTGCGGGCCGCGAAGGCGCTGCGCCTCCTGGGGCCGAAGGCGGCCGTTGCGATCCCCGCACTCACGGAGGTGGTGAAGGGAACCCGAAAGGAGGACGCGGCCGTGCGCCGCGAAGCGGTCGCGCTCCTGGGCGTGCTGCGGGCGAAGTCGGGCGTGCAGGGCGAACTCGCCAAGGGGCTCGAGAGCGAGCACGCCGCCGAGCGGCTCGCGGCCGTCGATGCGCTCGTGAAGCTGCGCACGCAGACGGCCGGTGCCGCACTGTGCAAGGCGCTCGCCGACCCGGCCGAGGAGGTCCGGCGCGCCGCGGCGATCCACCTCCGGTACACCGCCAGCCCGGCCATGACGTTCGCCGTCGAGCCCCTCCGCAAGGCGCTCGCGGACCCGGCCCCGAGCGTGGCCGCGCCCGCGGTGATCGCGCTCGGGAGGATCGGCTCGAAGGCCGCGGCCGCGCTGCCCGACCTGCTCGCTCGGCTTGCGGCGGCGACCGGACAGGAGCGCAGGTGCGTTCTTGAGGCGCTGGCGCTCGTCGGCGTCGGGGATCCGAACGTCGCCGAAACTCTCGTCCGCGAGCGGCCCGAGAAGGGCGATCACTACTCCGCGATCAACCACCTGGTCTCGTGGCCCGAACTCCCCGCCGCGGTCGCCCCGGCTCTCCTGGAGACCGTCCGCCGCCCGAACACGGGCAACGCCTACAGTGACGGCTACACGGTTGAATGCGCCCTGCAGGCGCTGGCTCGGATCGTGCCCCCGTCGCCCGAGGTGCTGGACGAGTTCCGAAGGCAACTCAAGGGCGACCACGGCTCGGCTGCCGGGACGTGCATCGGGGAACTGGGCGCGGCGGCCGCGCCGCTGGTCCCGGACCTCGCGGCCGCGCTCCTGCGCCGCAAGGGCCGCCGCGACCCCTTCACGTTCGCCAAGGCGCTCGGAAGGATCGGCGGCGAGGGCGTGGCGGTGCTGGTGCAAGCCCTCGACGGCGAGCCCGACCCAATTCCCATCGCGGCCGCGAGTGGTCTGAAAGAGGCGGACCCGGCGGCACTCGCCGCGGCCGTTCCCGCCCTCCTCGCGCGGCTCCGCAACCCGGAAGCCCGGGCCGGTCGGGCGCTCGTGATCGAGGCGCTCGCCGCGGCGGGGCCGCCGGCTGCTGCCGCCGCCGTCCCCGACCTGGTCCGGCTGCTCACGGGGGATTACGAGGACCACGAAGCGAGCTCGATCACCCGCGCGCTCGTTGGGCTCGGGACCGCGGTACTGCCGTTCGCCAATCAACTCGCGGCCACCCTCGATCAACCGGCGCGCGGCACCACCCACGCCCACGTCCTCGAAGTGCTCACCGGTCTGGTGCCGCACGGCTTCGAGGGACTGGCCCTCTTTCGCGAGGCCCTGCGTCGGGCGGTGGGAACGGAGTTCTACCCCGGCGACTTCCTGGAATCGTACCGCCGCCAGTACGTCGCAAGCGCGGCCGCCTCTGGCCTCGCGGCGCTCGGTCGGGCCGCTGAACCGGCGCTGCCGGACCTGGAGCACGCGGCCCGCACCGTCGAGCGATCCGGCCTGGTCGAGCGAGTCGTGCATGCTTACGGTGCCATCGGCCCGGCGGCGGTGCCCCAGATCATCGCGGCCCTCGCCCACCCCGAGCGGTCCGTCCGCATCGCGGCGATCAACGCACTGCTTGAGACCGGGGACACGTCCGCCGAGGCCCGCGAGGCGCTTGCCAAGGTCGAGAGCGACTCGGCCCGGATGGTGCGCGCGGCAGCGACGTCCGCGATGAAGATACTGACCGCCCCGAAGAAGCGGCGGTCGCGACCGGCGAACACCAACCCGTGAGGCGAACCCATGCGACGCGACTTCCTGAAGATGTGCGGGCTGGCGGGGCTCGGGCTCGCGGTGCCGTACCGCGGGGCCGAGGTCGAGGCCGCCGACGCCAAGAAGGACGAGCCCTACGCCGGGCCGTTCCACGTCGTGTTCAACGCCAGCGGCGGGTGGGACACGACGTACCTCATGGACCCGAAGGGCGTCAACGGCATCAACCGGCTCTACAAGGACGGCGACATCCTCACGAAGGGCGCGCACAAGTACGCACCGAACAAGAAAGACGCCAAGGGCGGCATGTGCAACGAGGAGTTCTACGCCGAGTTCGGCGACGAACTGTTCACGTTCAACGGGCTCGACTACTCGGTCAACAACCACTCGCCCGGCGCCCGGTACATGGCCACCGGCAAGCTCGACAGCCTCGCGTACCCGACGTTCGCGGCGCTCGTCGCGGCGTGCCGCGGGCCGGACTGCCCGCTCGCGTTCCTCACGTTCGGCAACTACTCCGCGACCGGCAACCTCGTCGCCATGTCGCGGGTGCCGTACCTGCCGTCGCTGCGGAACATCGCCAACGCCGACGGCGTCGGCGGCAACGAGAAGTCGCCGTACCACGACAAGTTCGCGCTCGACCGCATCGAGCAAGCACTCCGCGAGGGGCACGAGGCCCACCTCGCGCGGCCGCAACTGCCGCGGGCCGAGCGGGCCGAGAACATGCTCTACGCCGCACAGGTGAACTCGAAGGCGCTCCAGCGCGTCACGCAGTACATCCCCGCACAGATCCCGAAGGAGCGGATGGCACAGCAGGCCGAGATCGCGCTGGCGTCGTTCAAGGCCGGCGTGTGCGTGTCCGCGAACATTACCATCGGCCAGTTCGACAGCCACGCCAACAACGACCCCGACCAGATGAAGCTGATCCCCGAGTTCCTCGCGGGGATCGCGTACCTCGTCCGCCGGGCCGGCGAACTCAAGATCCGCGAGCAGCTCGTGGTGGTCGTGCAGAGCGAGATGGGCCGCACGCCGAACTACAACGCCGGCAACGGCAAGGACCACTGGTCGATCGGCTCTTCGCTGTTCCTCGGAAAAGGCATCAAGGGGAACCGCGTGGTGGGCGCGACGGACGACAAGCAGTTCGCGGTGCCGCTCGACCCCGCGACCCTCAAGCTCGACAAGGAGAAGGGCGTCCGCGTGCGGCCCGAGCACGTCCACGAGGCGCTCCGCGAGCACGCCGGCATCGCGGACCACGCGCTGAGCAAGAAGTTCCCCCTCGGCGTGCCCGACAAGGAGCGGCTCAAGGGGTTCTGGGGGTGAACGCTTGGTGGAGCATACCGACAACACTTCGAGACATGCCGAAGTGATGGGCGGGCCGCCACGGAGGGCGGCCCCTACAAACCCAGAGCACAACTCTGGTAGGGGCCGCCCTCCGTGGCGGCCCGCGTGAGGCCAACGATTCCGACCAGTGAGAATGCCTCACGCACTCGCGGCGTCGAGCTTCGCGACCGCGTCGGGGCTCAGCGTGAGCTTCGTTGCGGCGACGAGTTCGGCGAGTTGCTCGGGCGTGGTCGCGCTCGCGATCGGCGCGGTGATGCCGGGCCGGGCGATGAGCCACGCGATCGCCACCTGCGCGAGCGATACTTTCAGCTCGCCAGCGACCGCATCCACAGCCGCGAGCACCTTCAGCCCGCGGTCGTTCAGGTAGCTCTTGCCGACCTTCGCGCCGCGGGCGCTCTTGGCGAGGTCGGCCGCGGTGCGGTACTTCCCGGTGAGGAACCCGGCCGCGAGCGAGTAGTACGGGATCACGCCGACCACTTCCTTGCGGCACAGCGGCTCAAGATCCGCCTCGTACCCGGACCGGTCGCACAGGTTGTAGTTCGGCTGGAGGCACTCGTACCGCGGGAGGTTCTTCGCGGCGCTCACCGCGAGCGCCTCGGCGAGCCGGGCGGCGGTGTAGTTTGACGCGCCGATGGCCCGCACCTTCTTCTGCGCGATCAACTCGCCGAACGCGCCGAGCGTCTCTTCGAGCGGCACGGTCGGGTCGTCCTGGTGCGCCTGGTACAGGTCGATGGCGTCCACGCCGAGGCGGTTGAGCGACCGCTCGGCGGACCTCAAGATGTGCGCCCGCGACAGCCCCTTCTCGCCGCCGACCTCCAGTCCGACCTTCGTTGCGATCACGACGCGGTCACGCGCCCCGGACGACTTGAGCCACTTCCCGATGACCGTCTCGGACTCGCCGCCGGTGTGGCCGGGCACCCAGACCGAGTACACGTCGGCCGTGTCGATGAGGTTCAGGCCGGCCGCGACGAACCCGTCGAGGACGCGGAACGACGCGGCCTCGTCGATGGTCCACCCGAACACGTTGCCGCCCAGCGCGAGCGGCCCGACCGCGATCCCCGACCGTCCCAGTGTCCGCGTTGCCACAGCGAAGCCCCCGTGTGCCGGCCGCACCAACCCGGCGCGGCCACCCGCACATCTTAGAAGCTGGGCCGGGTGAGTTGGTCGAACAGCTCCTGAGATCCGCAGGAGGTGGCTGGCGGGGCGCCACGGAGGGCGGCCCCTACGAACCAAGAGCAAATCTCTGGTAGGGGCCGCCCTCCGTGGCGGCCCGCGTGAGGCG
>NZ_JBHYGG010000087.1:0-14446 GCF_051859125.1 Gemmata sp. | reverse complement strand
ACAGAGGACAGAGGACAGAGGACAGAGGACAGAGGACAGAGGAGCATACCCGCTGCTTGCAGACGGACTTCTGACTTCTGTCCTCTGCCGCCGACAGCGACTGTCCCCTGCCCCTTACCGCGGCTCCAGCAGTTTCCGGGCAATCGCGATCGCGCCGACGGCCGGGTCCTCGACCAGCCCGACCGGACCAGGGGTCACGTCGTACAACTTCAGGTGATCCAGGAACTGCGTGCGGAACGGCTCGCTCCGCAGGAACATCCCGCCCGTGAGTGCGATCGGAATGTCGTGCGGCGGGAGCCGGCCGGTGGCGATCGCGCCGGCGGCGGTCTTGGCCAACTCCAGCGCCTGCTCGTCGACGATGGCCGCGGCGGCCTGGTCGTCGGGGGCCAGTTCCAGCACCGCCGGCGCGAGCCCGGCGATGGCGGCCTTGTCCCACCCGGAGCCGTACACGACCGGGATGATCTCGCGGGGGTCCGACACGTCGAACCGGTCCATGAGCGCCGGGAGCAACTTCGTCGGCGGGGCGACGCCGTCGGCCGAGCGGCACGCGGCCCGGATCGCGAGCAGGCCGGTGCGGTACGCGCTCCCCTCGTCGCCGAGCAGGTAGCCCCACCCGCCGGCCCGCGCGGCGTTCCCCTGTTGGTCGAGGGCGAACGCAATGGACCCGGTGCCGGCGACGACGGCCAGCCCCCACCCGTCGGGGGTGCCGGCGGCGAACAGGAGCGTCGCGTCGTTGGCGATCGACACCCGGTCGGCCAGGTTCGCGCGCTCGGCCCACCCGCGGATCACGTCGGTCCCGGCGAGGTCCACCCCGGCCAGGCCCAGGGCCGCTGCGGCCGCCGCGCGGCGGGGCCGGCCGGCCACCGCGAACGCCGCGGCCACGGCCTCGTCGAGCGCCCGCAGCGACGGGTCGATGCCCACCGCGTTGATGTTCGACGGGCCGCCGACCCCGCGGCCGACCTCGCGGCCGGTGTCCGCCTCGGCGAGCAGGGCGACCGTACTGGTGGCCCCGCCGTCGATGCCGAGGACGAGGCGGGGCGAGTTCGAATGGGGCATGCCGGTTCCGCTCTGGGGCCGTCGGGTCGCACAGCTTCAATGTGGCTCACGAACGTGTTGTATGCACGGATTCCACCCGGACCCGGTGCCCCGCAGCGCACGTCACGCCCGTGACTGCCAGATTTGTGGGTCGCGGCTCGTGTGGAACACCGCGAGAACCTCGACGCGGTCCGGGTGCGGCCGATAGAAGACGCAGTAGGGGAACCGGCGGACGACACTCTTGCGGACGTCCGCGAACACTTCCCGGTGAATCAGCGGGTTCGCCGAGAGCCGATCGAAGACCCGTTGCACCTCGGCCACGAACTCGACCCCCAACCCCGTGCGCTTGTCGTTGTAGAAGTCGAACGCTTCGTCGAACTCCGCTTCCGCCTCGGCACGCAGGACGAGGGGCAGGTTCACGTCTTGGCCCTCGCCAGCGCGCGGGCCTTGATGACCTCCCACGGCGTGACCGCGTCGGGGCGTGCCGTGCTGTCCGCGAGCCGCCGCTCCAGTTCGGTCCGCTGTGCCGCCGGGACCGGTTCGGCTTCGATCTCGCGGGCCACACTTTCCCACAGCGCCTCGGCTAGCGCGAGCCGGTCCTCGGGGCTCAGTTGGTCGAGACCGAGTTGTTCGAGCGTCGGCGGCATGGCGACCTCACCTGTCCGGGGAACCCGCACTCGGCGGGCGCTACTTCGGCTTCGCGGCCTTCACGTACTTGTCGAACCACGCGAACTGCTCGTACAGCACGTGCTCGACCGACTCGCGGGCCTCGTACCCGTGCGACTCGTGCGGGAGCAGCACCAGCCGCACCGTGCCGCCGTTGGCCCGCACCGCCGCGTACATCCGCTCGCTCTGCACCGTGAACGTGCCCGGGTTGTTGTCGGCCGCGCCGTGGATCAGCAGCAGGGGCTCGTTGATCTTGGTGGCGTGGTTGAACGGCGACATCGCGGCGTACACCGCCGGCGCCTCCCAGAACGTGCGGCGCTCGTTCTGGAACCCGAACGGCGTGAGCGTGCGGTTGTACGCGCCGCTGCGGGCGATCCCGGCCCGGAACAGGTCCGAGTGCGCGAGCAGGTTCGCGGTCATGAACGCGCCGTAGCTGTGGCCCATCACCCCGACGCGGGTCGTGTCGATGCCGTACTCGGCCGCCTTGTCGATCGCCGCCTTCGCGTTCGAGACGAGCTGATCGACGAACGTGTCGTTCGCGGACGCGGGCGGTCCGACCACCGGCATCGACACCTCAATCACCGCGTACCCCTGCGTCAGGAAGAACAGGTGCGAGTACCCGGTGACGGTGGTGAACCGCAGCGGCGACCCGGCCACTTGCCCGGCGGTGTCGGAAGACGCGAACTCGACCGGGTAGGCGTAGAACACGGCGGGAACCTTCGGGCCGTCCTTGGTGTGGCCGGGCGGCAGGTGCAGCGTGAAGGTGATCGCGGTGCCGTCGGCCCGCTTGGTCGTCACGAGTTCCTTCGTCGCCTTGCGAAGTTCCGGGGCCGGGTCCGTGTTCTTGGTGATCTGGAGCTCGTGGTTCGCGTCGCGGAAGAAGTAGTTCGGCGGCTCGGTCGGCGACTCGCGGCGGATCAGGAACCGCGACCCCTTCGCGTCGAGCACCGCGGCCACGTCCTCGTACAGGTTCTCGGCCGACTGGAACACGCGGGTCGCCTTGCCGGTGCCCGCGTCGAACTTGTCGAGGAACGGGCGGTCCCCCTTCGGGGACGCGCCGGGGCCGGACAGCCAGATCACGTTCCCGGCCGGGTCGCCCGCGGTCCGCAGCACGCGGTGCCCGCTCGGGAGCGTCCGGCCCAGCGGGGTGCCCGGGTCGCCGTACCGGTCCTGCACCGACCGCTCGAACAGCACCTTCGGTTCCGTGGACGCGAGCAGGTTCGTCGTCGGGGCCAGGAGCGTGCGGCCCCACTTCCGCTCGCGGTCGTAGTCGCGGACCAGCATGCGGTTGCCGGTCGGGAAGAAGTCCATCCCGGCGAAGCGGTGTTCGAGCTTCATCAGCTCCGACGTGCGGCCCTCGACCGCGGACGTGAACACGGCGTCGCGGAACTCGGCCTTCTTCCGCGGGTCGCCCTCGTCCTGCGCCTCGACCCAGATCAGCGTGTGCGGCTGGGTCGGTACCCACCGCACCGCCCGCGGGCCGACCGGCACGCCCTCGATGGGCACCTTGTCTTGCAGCGGGAGCTCGGCGACCGTGCGCGCGACCTTGCCGTCGGCGCTCAGCACCTCGACGACCCGCGGGAACGCCGAGTACGGGTGCAGGTACGAGAACGGCTTCACCACGCGGGCGACGAGAACGAACTGGCCTTCGGGCGACGGGTCGGAGCCGAGCACGATGGCCGGTTCGCCGAGCCGGACCAGCTTGTCTTTGTCACCGGGGGTCACGATCGCGAGCTGCGACGTGGCGTGGTACGCGAACAGCGCCTCGTCGTGCGGGCTCTGGAGCAGGTCCTGGTACGTCCGCACCGGGGCGGCCTTGCCGTCGCTCTCCTGCACCACCGGGCCGGCCGGCGCGACGGGCTTGGCCGGCGGCTCGCCCCGGTTCTCTGGGACCAGTTGGACGAGCAGCGACTCGCTCCCGGGCATCCACTGGAAGGCGTCGCCGATCGCGGCGTTCAGCGTCACGCCGGTCACCTGCCGGAGCGTCCCCTCGGGCTTCGCCTCGCCGACCCAGAGTTCGATGCCCTTGGGCGTGGTGACCGTGAACGCGAACCCCTTGCCGTCCGGTGCCCACGCGGGATAGCCGGGCCGCCCGTGGTTCGGCAGGTGGAACTCGAACGGCTTGCCGTCGGGCAGCGCCTGGACCGACAGCCCGGTGATGAAGAACGGCCGGGCCGGGCCGTTGGTCCGCGGGTCGATCCGCAGCCCGGCGAGCCGCAGTTGCGGGGCCGCGACCTCTTCGATCGACGGGTACCGCGTGGTCCGCACGAACAGGACCGTGTCGCCCATGGGGCTCACGGACAAGCCCGGCGGCGGCGGGGCGTCGAGGATGTCGGTCACGGCCTTCGGCGGCCGCTGGTAGGCCTGCGCAAAAGCGTCGGTCGGAAGCGTCACCGCGATCACCCCGCAGAACAGCGCGCGGAACATGTCAAACTCCCCGTGCGTGGTTCAGGCAGTGTACCGGCCGGGGCGGGCGGCGTATACTGACCGCGCACGCCAACCGAACCTCTCAACCCCCAGTAGCTGCCATGAAACTGATCCGCACGCTCGCCGCCGTCGCGCTGCTCGCGGCCCCGGCCCTCGCGCCCGCCGCCGACGAGTACAAGCCGGTGGTCCTCGAGGGGAAGGACGGCCCCGGCAAGGGCAAGCACGTCGTCCTCCTGAGCGGGGACCAGGAGTACCGCTCCGAGGAGGCGGTCCCGCAGCTCGCGAAGATCCTCTCCGAGCGGCTCGGGTTCAAGTGTACGGTGCTGTTCACGACCGACCCGAAGACCAACTTCGTGAACGCGACCATCAACAACGTGCAGGGTCTGGAGGCGCTCAAGACCGCCGACCTGTTCGTGGTGCTCGCGCGGTTCCTCGACCTGCCGGACGACCAGATGAAGCACGTCGCCGAGTACCTCGACGCCGGCAAGCCGGTGGTCGGGCTGCGGACCTCGACGCACGCCTTCAACATCCCCGGCGGGAAGACGTACGCCCGGTTCGGCAACGGGAGCAACGTGAAGGGCTACGAGGGCGGGTTCGGCCGGCAGGTGCTCGGCGAGAAGTGGGTGAACCACCACGGCAGCCACGGCAAGGAGGGCACCCGCGGGAAGGTGACCGAGGCCGGCGCGAAGAGCCCGATCCTCAAGGGGATCAAGGACGGCGAGATCTTCGGCACCACCGACGTGTACACCGCGGCCCCGCCGATGGGGAGCGACATCCTCGTGCTCGGCGAGGTGACCGAGACGCTGCTGCCAGACTCCAAGGCGGTCGCGGGGAAGAAGAACGACCCGATGATGCCGGTGGCGTGGACCCGCACGTACAAGCTCGGCGAGGGCAAGGAGGGCCGCGCGTTCTGTACGACGATGGGCGGCTCGGAGGACCTCGGGTTCGAGGCGACGCGGCGGCTGGTGGTGAACGGGTGCCTGTGGGCCGCCGGCCTGGAGGACAAGATCCCCGAGAAGACCGACGTGACCCTGGTGGGCGAGTACAAGCCGACCCGGTTCAAGTTCAAGGGGCCGAAGGACTGGGCGGAAACGACCCCCGCCGACCTGCTGAAGTGAGCGGGGCGAGCCGGGAGCGCACGAAGCGTACGACGCGACCGGTGATGTTGTAACCTAGCACCCCCTCACCCGCCGCGAAGCGCGGCGACCTCTCCCCGGAGACCGGGGGAGAGGTGGGGCTCGTCGGTACTACGCCACGCTCGCCTGTGCGCATCGCCCACGAGAAGGCCCGAGGCAACACCTCGCCCCCGGTCTCGGGGGAGAGGTCGGCGAGGCTTTGCGAGCCGGGTGAGGGGGGCACGCGTTCCCAAACCCGCTGGGCATGCGTGCGTCGCAAGCGGAGGGCGTCGGTGATGGCCGAGGGTATCGAAGCTGTGATAGCCGCGATCGACGCCGTTCATTCGATCGAAAGGCAAGTGGAGCTGAAGCGCCTTCAGGAACTGGCGGACCTGTATTTCACCCACGCGAAGGCGTCCGCCCATCTCGATGTCTGGTTCCGCCTGTACGAGCGTTTCCCGGAGGACGACGGATTCGGCGTATTCTGGTCGTTCCTGCACGGGATCGAAACGCACGCGGGTTACGAGGTGTTGGTTGTCGAGTCGGTTCGGCGGTGCCCGTCACGGTTCCCGATGCTCATGGTGAATCGCATGTTGAACAGCGGAATCCGCAAAGTTGACGGAGTCGATCTACTCGATTTGCTTCGCGAGACTGCGGCAAACAAGAAGTGCCGCCCAAGTGTCCGAGAAGACGCAACGGATTTTCTGCACCACCAGCAAGCGAACGCGAGCAAACTCTCCGGTCGCTGACGCTCCCGCTACATCGGCCGGCTCGCGAACCTCGCGCCCGCGTGCCGGGTCCGTCCGTCTTGGTTCCCGGTTCGCTCGCGAGGTGCGGTTGTGGCGGTTCACGTCCCCGAGTTCGCCCTGGTCCTGCTCGTCGGCCCCAGCGGGTGCGGCAAGTCGACCTTCGCCCGCACGCACTTCAAGCCGACGGAAGTCCTGTCGTCGGACTTCTTCCGCGGGATGCTCTCCGACGACGAGACGAACCAGGCCGTGTCGGGCCACGCATTCGAGGTGCTGCACCTCGTGTGCGAGAAGCGGCTCGCGGCCGGGCGGTTCACCGTCGTCGACGCGACCAACGTGCGGCCCGACGCCCGCAAGCCGCTCGTCGAGCTGGCCCGCAAGTACCACGCGCAGCTCGTCGCTCTCGTGTTCGACTTCCCGGCCGAGGTGTGCCACGCGCGCAACCAACTGCGCGCGGCCGAGCGGCCGTTCGGCCCGCACGTCACCCGCAACCACGCCGCCGAACTCGCGCGCTCGCTCGGGCGGCTCGAAGAAGAGGGGTTCCGCCGCGTCTTCGTGTTCCGCACCGAGGACGAGGTGAACGCGGTCGAGATCGTGCGGTACCCGCTGCCGGTGAACAAGCGCGGCGACCACGGGCCGTTCGACGTCATCGGCGACGTCCACGGGTGCCTGCCGGAGCTGCTCGCGCTCCTGGAGAAGCTCGGGTACACCGTGCGCAAGACGGAGGCCGGGTACGACGTCGGGCACCTCGCGGGGCGGAAGCCGGTGTTCGTCGGCGACCTGTGCGACCGCGGCCCCGACACCCCCGGCGTGTTCCGCATCGTGATGGACCTCGTCCAGCGCGGCGCGGCGTACTGCGTGCTCGGCAACCACGACGACAAGCTGCTGCGGTGGCTCAAGGGCACGCCGACGAAGCTCTCGCACGGGCTGGCCGAGTCGGTCGCGCAGTTCGACAAGGAGACGCCCGAGTTCCGCGACTGCGTCGCCGGGTTCCTCACGAAGCTCCCGACGCACCTCGTCCTCGACGGCGGGAAGCTCGTCGTCGCGCACGCGGGCCTTCCCGCCGAGATGCACGGCCGCGTCTCGGGCAAGGTGCGGGCGTTCGCGCTGTACGGCGACACGACCGGCGAGAGCGACGAGTTCGGGCTCCCGGTGCGGTTGAACTGGGCGGCCAACTACCGCGGCCGGGCGACGGTGGTGTACGGCCACACGCCGACGCTGTCGCCCGCGTGGGAGAACCGGTGCATCTGCATCGACACCGGGTGCGTGTTCGGCGGCCGCCTCACGGCGCTCCGGTACCCGGACCCGGAACTCGTGTCGGTGCCGGCCGAGCGCGAGTACGCGGTGTCGAAGCGGCCCTTGGCTTCGCCGGGGATCGGGGATCGGGAATCGGGGATCGGAAAATCAGGGCCAGCCGCGTCGCCGACCGGAGCGTCTTCTCCGACACCCGATCCCCGACACCCGATCCCCGATGTCCTCGACCTCGCCGACGTCGCCGGCCGCCGCACGATCGACACCGCGTTCGCCGGGAAGGTGACGGTCCGCGAGGAGAACGCCGCCGCGGCGCTGGAGGTGGTGTCGCGGTTCGCGGCCGACCCGCGGTGGCTCGTGTACCTGCCGCCGACGATGTCGCCGGTCGAGGCGTCGCCGCTGCCGGACTTCCTCGAACACCCGGCCGAGGCGTTCGCCTACTTCCGCCGCGAGGGGATCGGGCGGGTCGTGTGCGAGCAAAAGCACATGGGCTCGCGGGCCGTCGTGATCGTGTGCCGCGACGCGGCCGCCGCGCACCGGCGGTTCGGCGTGACGGGCGAGGCCGGCATCGTCTACACCCGAACCGGCCGCCGGTTCTTCGACGCCCCCGCGACCGAGGCCGCGTTCCTCGACCTCGTCCGGACCGCACTCACCGAGCGCGACTGGTGGGCGAAGTTCGGCACCAACTGGTTCGCGTTCGACGGCGAACTGATGCCGTGGTCGGCGAAGGCGCAGGAGTTGTTGCGGCGGCAGTACGCCGCGACCGGCTCGGCGTCGCGTGCGGCGCTGCGAGAAGTCGTCGGCGTCTTGGCGAGCCGGGAGCGTGAGCGACCGGAGTCGGAACTTCACGCGCGCTTCGGGGCGAAGCTCGACAACGCCGAGCGGTTCGTCGCGGCGTACCGCGGGTACTGCTGGCCGGTCGAGTCGGTCGCGGACCTGCGGTTCGCGCCGTTCTTCCTGCTCGCCACCGAGGGCCAGCACTACTTTGACCGCCCACACGAGTGGCACATGCGAACGCTCGCGGAGTTGGCATCGCCCGAAGACCGCCGGGATGAACCCGGCGGCTCGAAGCTCCTGGTCGCGACGCCGTTCTGCGTGGTGGACCTCGCCGACGCCCCGCAGGTGGACGCCGCGACGCAGTGGTGGCTCGATCTCACGAACGCGGGCGGCGAGGGAATGGTGGTGAAGCCGTTCGACGTGCTGTCGAAGGGGAAGCGGTTCTTCGCGCAGCCGGCGCTGAAGGTCCGCGGCCGCGAGTACCTCCGCATCATCTACGGCCCGGACTACCTGATGTCCGAGAACCTGTCGCGCCTGAAGCACCGCGCCGTCGGCTCGAAGCGCGGCCTCGCGGCCCGCGAGTTCGGCCTCGGCCTGGAGGGGCTGGAGCGCTTCACGAAGGGCACCGGCCTCCGCGGCGTCCACGAGTGCGCGTTCGCGGTGCTGGCGCTGGAGAGCGAACCGATCGACCCGCGCCTCTGACCGCTACCCGGCCCGTGCCTGCGGCACCGCGCTCGCGGGATTCGGTGCGTCCCATTCGTGCTGCGTCGCCCGCATCCGCGGCGGAATCCGGTCGTTGAACGCTGCCAACTCGTCGCCGCGGGCGATCTGCTCGACTTGTTCGGCTCCGATCAGGAGCATCGGGATGTGAAACGCCTCGCGGAAGTGCGCCCGCACGAAGGTGTCGACGCGGACCGCCCCTCCCGTCCACCGCCCCGCAATCGCGCGCACGAGCGCCGACACCGTTGCGCCGCTCTTAAAGAGGGTGCGAAACTCGCTCACGAACGCAGGATTGGGGTGCACCTGACTCTTTCCTCTACGCTCCACGAACCAAGCACCGAGTCTACCGCATCGCTACCGCGAACGTCCAGCCGGGGTGCGTCCGCGTTGCTGTAGGGGGAGGGCGAATCCCTCGACCAGAGGCTGTGGCGATTGGCGTGGATCGATTACAATGTAGCGGGACACCACTCTCGCCGCGCTTCGGGGGAACGGTCATGTCGCTGATCCGCATGTCGCTGCTGATCGTATTCGCTTGTGCGCTGACCTCCGCGCCGCGTGCCGATGAACCGAAGACACCGAAGCCGCTGCCAAAAGAAATCACCGATGCGTGGAAGATGGGTGGAGCTAGTGCTGAGTGGATGAGCGTGGATGAAGACGGCGCCCTTATTCTAGTTCGCTCTGCCGACCGACTGGAATTCACCCTCCCAGGCTTCAGCTTCCACCCTTGGACAGAGGGAATTATTCCGAAACTACCGGCCCCTATGGAACCTTTTGGATTATCACTACAACTAGATGATGTAACTGATCGTGGCTTGCAAGATCTCAGGGGCCTGAAGGAGCTTCATTTCCTGAACCTTTTCGGCACCAAGGTGACCGATGCAGGCATGAAAGAACTTGCGCATCTTTCGAAGCTTCAAGTCCTTGTCCTTGCCCAACGCCCTGTTACCGATACGGGAATTAAGGAGATTGCGAAACTTAAAGAACTGCGATTTCTTAATCTTAGCTCGACATCCGTGACCAACACGGGAATCAAAGAACTTGCTGGGCTCAAGGAGTTGCAGTCCCTAGATCTCAGCTCGACCAAAGTCACGGGTGGTGGCCTGAAGCATCTCGCCGAATTGACCACATTCCATTCGCTCAAACTCAATTTTGCCCCGTTGAATGACGCGGACTTTAAGGAACTCGGCAGACTCAAGGAACTTCGACTTCTCTCACTCTCCGCGACGAATGTGACCGACGCAGGGCTGAAGGAACTCGCAGAGCTTGGCAAACTCCAATCACTTAACCTCAGCTTTGCCTTATTAACGGATGATGGCCTCAAAGAACTCGCAGGGTTCAAAGAGCTTCGATCACTCAAGCTTGACACTACTAAAGTCACAGACGAGGGGCTAAAACATCTCGCCGGACTCTCTAAACTCCAATCGTTAAATCTCTCGGGTGCGCGCATCAAGGGTGAGGGTCTCAAGGAACTCACGGGTCTCAAGGAACTTACTGTTCTTAATCTCGGCCAGAACAAGGTGACCGATGACGCACTCAGTCATATTGCTGGCCTCACAAAGCTCCAGAAGCTACATCTGTCAGGCGCATCGATAACGGACGCAGGCCTCAAGGAACTCGCAGGCCTCAAGGAACTTCGTCATTTGTCAATTGATCAGACGAGAGTGACTGACTTGGGATTGAAGGATCTTCAGGGACTGACAAAACTCGAGTTGGTGTTCGTGTCAGGGACGAGGGTGACAAAGATTGGTGCAGAGGATCTCCGGAAGGTGTTGCCGGGATGCCGTGTCGGTGGCCTTTAGCCTCACTCTGACGCCTTTCCGGTTCCAATTCATCCAGTTCCACGCGCGGCCGGGCGGCCCCTCAATATTCCCGCGCCGCGAGCGAATCATTCGTGTGAGGGGGCGGTGTGCCCCGCGACGGGGGCTGCGATGACGACGCTCAAGTTCACCTACCGTTCGGGGCAGCGGCCGCTCGACGGCTTCACGCTCAAGCGCGGCGTCGGCCAGGGCGGGTTCGGCGAGGTGTACTTCGCCGTCAGCGACGGCGGCAAGGAGGTCGCGCTCAAGCTGCTCCGCGGCCACACCGACGCCGAACTCCGCGGCATCGGCCACTGCCTCAACCTCAAGCACGCCAACCTCGTCCACCTGTACGACCTCCGCTCCGACGCCCGGGGCGAGAAGTGGGTCGTCATGGAGTACGTGTTCGGCGAGTCGCTCGCGCAGGTCATCAACCGGCACCCGAGCGGGCTCCCCGCGGAACTGATCCGCGAGTGGTTCGGCGCGCTGTGCCGCGGGGTCGGGTACCTCCACGACCAGGGGGTCGTCCACCGCGACCTCAAGCCCGCGAACATCTTCCTCGAACACGGGCACCTCAAGGTCGGCGACTACGGGCTGTCGCGGCGGATGAGTTCCAGCGAGCGCGGCGAACTGACCCGCGGCGTCGGCACCCCGCACTACATGGCCCCCGAGATCAAGAACGGCAATTACGGCCGGTCCGTGGACGTGTACGCCTGCGGGGTCATCCTGTTCGAGATGCTCACCGGCCAGCCGCCGTTCGACGGCGAGACCGCGGCCGAGGTGCTCATGAAGCACCAGCTCGACGCCCCCGACCTCACGAAGGTGCCGGCCGCGGTCCGCCCCGTGCTCGACCGCGCGCTCCAGAAGGACCCGGCGAAGCGGTTTGCCACCGTGCTCGAACTCGCGCGGGCCGTCGACGCGGTGTACGGCGGCGAGCGAAGCGACGCCTCGGCGACGGTCACCCACGTCCCGCTGATCGACCCGAAGGTCTCGGCCGCCGACACGGTCGTCGACGAGCGCCTCCGGCTCCCGATCCACGTGAAGGGGCTCGCCCCGAAGGTCGCGCCGCGCGTCGAGACGTTCCGCGGGCGACTGGCCGAACTCGTCGGCGGGCTGGCGGTCGCGCCGGTCGTGTGCGCCGCCTGCACCGCCCCGTGGGCGCTGCTCCAGAGCGCGAACTCGTGGTCGCTCCTGGGCCGCATCTTCCTGCTCGCCACCGCCGCGACGTGGCTCGTCGTGCTGCTCGGCCGGTTCCCGGGGCGGAGCGACCGGAACACCTGGGGCCGGCGGGCGCTCCAGTTGATCGGCGGGGCCGGGCTCGGCGTGCTCGCGTTCTGGCTCGATGGCTGGGCGCTGCCGACCGGCACCGGGACCGCCAGCTCCCGCGACCTCGTGCTGTGGACCGGGCACCGACTCACCCCCGAGGCGTTCTCGATCGGCGTGCGGTACGTGTTCTACTTCGCGCTCGCAATGGCCGCGGCCCGGTGGTGGGTCGCCACGGACCGCGACCGCCGCGAGAGGGTGCGGGTGTTCCCGGTCGCCGCCGCGACGTTCTGGGCCACCGTGTTCCTGTTCCTGTGGCCGTGGGAGTCGTCGGCCGCCGTCGCCGGGGTCGCGCCGCTCGTGATCGCCGCCATCGCCGCCCAGGTCGTCGGCCCGTGGCGGGTGCCGGACGAGAAGGCCCGCTCCGGGGGCGGGTTCGGCCGCGTCCTCATGATCGGCGGGTTCCTCGGCGTGCTGGCTCTCGTCGGGTGCAACCGCCCGGCCCCGCCCCCGGGCGGCGCGCAGAACTCCCGCGCGGAACTGGCCCGCTCGCGGGCCGAGGCGCTGTCCGTCACGGTCGCGGCCGGCGCGGCCGGCGGGCCGCCGGCCAAGGGCGTGCAGTTCGTGAGCGTGCAGCGGCCCCCGCTCGGCCGCCCCGCCCCGCCGGCCCCGAAGCCCGCGGCGCAGCGGCCGGCGTTCCGCTCGGGGGCGCTGCCCGCGATCAAGGCGCACGTCGCCAGCACCCTCCCGTACCCGGCCGAGACCGACGCCGACGAGGACGCGCTGACCGTCGCCGCCGACACCGTCCAGCGGCGCCTGGCCGAACTCGACCCGCCTGTCGCGTACCGCCCGACCACGACCGAGGTGAAGAACGAGTTCGTGCGCCGCGACACGCGGACCGTTCACGGCCCCGACGCGAACGAGCGGGCGGAACTGGAGCAGAACAAGATCGACCCGAACCGGGTGTACGTCGAGTACGATGTGGAGGTGTCGGCCGACCAGGTCCGCGACCTCCGCACCCGCGAGCGGGTGATCGACGGGACCCGGTTCCTGGGCCTGCTGGCCGCCACCGCGGTCGCCGGGTTCCTGTTCCTGCGGCTCGACGAGTGGACCGGCGGCTACCTCACCCGCTGGCTCGCGATCGGCGCGCTCGCCCTGGCGTGCGGGGCCGCCGTCGGGCTGTATCTTTTGTGAACGTGCTGCGCACGGTAGATTGGGGATCGGAGATCGGACGTTGGAACCGGTGCGGGCCGCGGGTACGTCCTCCGATCCCCAACTTCCAATCCCCGATCCCCAACGTCCGATCCCCATGTCCACCGAATCCGACCGCGTCCTGGTGCAGCAGATCCGCGGGAACGACTCGCGCGCGTGGCTGGAGATCGACCGCCGGTACCGCGGGCGGCTCACCGCCTACGTGCGGCGGCGGCTCAAGGACCACGCCTCGGTCGAGGACGTGGTGCAGGAGACGTTCATCGGGTTCGCCAACAGCCTCGCCAACTTCGACGACAAGCGCGACCTCCAGACGTGGCTGTTCACCATCGCCGCACACAAGGTGACGGACCAGCTCCGCAAGATGGGCCGGCGGCCGGTCGCGACCGGGACCGACCGCGAGGAGGAGGTGCTCGGCCAGGCCGCGGACGTGCGGCAGCGGCCCGCGTCGAGCCTGGCCCGCAGCGCCGAGCAGCGCGAGAAGGAAGAGTCCGCGCTCGGCCTCGCGCTCCGCGAGTGCGTCAAGGACTTCGTCACGAGGGCCGAGTACGTCAAGCTCATGGCGCTGGAACTGATGTACGTGAAGGGGTGGCGGAACCAGGACGTCGCGGCCCGGCTGGAGCTGTCCGAGCAGGACGTCGCCAACCTGCGGTTCCAGGCCAAGAAGCGGCTCCGCGACCGCCTCACCGCCGCCAAGCTCTCCCCGGACATCTTCCCGGAACTCCAGGGGTAGTCGTTCGGGGCGGCCGAAAATCCTCCCGCCGGGGGAAAATCGCGTCTCACACCGGCCGCCCGAGGGGCTACCATTGTGGGAGCCGTTTCGCGGTCGTCGGGGACCGCCGGACCGGCCCGTAACTCGCCCGGGGGAGCCATGCGTAAGGAAGACTGCCTCGACCTGTTGAAGAAGCGGATCCCGGAGGACACGCACCCGCAGGTGAACTTCTGCCTGCGGAACGGCATGGTCCTGTCGATGGACTCGGTCGCGCGATTCGAGGAGCAGTACGTCGTGTTCCGCGGCCGCGAGGGCGGCACGAGCGACGAGGGCCGGGCGTTCTTCCTCCCCTACGACGAGATCTGCTACATCCGCATCGAGCGGATCGTCCGCATGGGCGAGCTGAAGAAGATGTACGGCGAGGGGGGGTTCGTGGACGCCGAGGACCGGCTCTCGGGGACCGCCTCGGTCGGGCACGTGTCGCCCGCCGCGTCGCCCTCTTCGCCGCAGGCCCCGGTGCCGACCCCGGCCCCCGTGTCGGCCAACGACCCGGCCGCGATCGCCAAGCAGAACCTGCTCAACCGCATCCGCGCCGCCCGCGCCAACGTCGCCGGCACCTCGACCAACAAGTTGGGGGGCGGGTAAGGCAGATTGGGAGGTGGAGACACGGAGAGGGGGGGGGGGGGGGGCCCAAAGGCAAACCGGGGGTGGAGCCCCCCCACCCCCGCC
>NZ_JBHYGG010000086.1:0-14623 GCF_051859125.1 Gemmata sp. | reverse complement strand
GGGGGCGTGAGCCCCCCGAGTTCATTTGTTCGCACGTCACTCGGGGGGCTCACGCCCCCCGCTCGCCGTTAAGCCGTACAATCTCCGAAAAGGAGCCCTCATGCTCACCGACACCCTTCGCAAGTGCCACCACCACCGCCGCCACCTCCGCGACCTGCAGGCCGAGATCGACCGCGGGCCGCGCGTCCTCCTGGGCCAGCGGGACGCGCTCGAGGAGGCGCGTGCCGCGCACAAGGCGCACCACGAGGCGATCACGCAGCTGAAGGTCAAGCAGCGGACCGACGAGGCCACTCTCAAGGAGACCGAGACGCGGCTCCGCAAGCTCGAGGGCCAGCTCCAGGGCATCAGCGTGCCGAAGGAAGTGGCCGCGAAGGAGTCCGAGATCGCCCAGGCGAAGACCAAGCAGGGCGAACTCGAGGACTCCATCCTGACGACGATCAACGCGATCGAGCAGAAGACGGGGGAGATCCCGGCGGTCGAGAAAGCGTGGGCCGACGCGCAGGCGGCGTTCGCGGAGTTCGAGAAGGACGCGGCCGAGCGGCTGGAGCGCCTGAAGGCGGACCAGGAGAGCACCAAGGCGTCGCTGGCGGCGGCCGAGGCGGAGCTGCCCGACGACGCACGGGCGAAGTACGCCACGCAGGTGAAGGCGCACGGCCCGGACGCACTGGCCGGGGTGAAGAACAAGGTGTGCCAGGGGTGCCGCCGCGGGCTGACCGACCAGAAGTGGACCGAGATCCGCAGCGGCGCGCTGATGGCGTGCCCGAACTGCGGGAAGATCCTCTACCCCGTGGTCGATTAGCGGGCGCCCCGGCACCTGCGGACGGCGTCGGCGGTAGGTGCGAGGCGCGGAGGTTTGTACCCGGAAGGGGTTGCATTCCCCAGCCCAGGGTCGCCGCTGCGGCCCGCCCGCGGTCCCAGCGGAATCCAGGCCCACCACCCCGCACTGGCCCCACGGTGCGGCTCGGCCGCAGAGCCGGCCTCGACGCACCCTACCCCTTGCCCAGCACCAGGTCGACGACCCAGCACCCGCGGACGTGCGGCCCGGCCCCGCGGCAGTGGTCGAGCACGTCGTCGCTGTCACAGCCCGCGTCTTGCAGCGCATCCGCGAGGATCGGCATTGCGCCGAAGTCGCGCGATTCGTAGATGTGCCTCGCGAGTGACACTGCGGTGTCAGTGCGCCACGCAGCGTCGAACGCGACCGGGCGGAAGGGGTTGCAGAATACACACCGGAGGAGCGCGGTTCCGGCGGCCGCTGGCACCAGCCGGAGTGCGTCAAGAAGGGTCTCGGGGCCGTACCCGGTCGCGGCGACCGACTGGGCGACGTCTGCAACCCGCTGCACCCGGTCCGCCCGCCAGTATCGCTCGCGGAGCGCCGCGAGTCCGGCGGCCGCAACCTCCCCGGTGGTGTCCTCCATCGCGGCGCGGAGGTCCTCGCCCGCCCGCCAGTACTCGCTCAGGCCGCTGTCTACTCGAGCTTCTGCCGCGGCGCGCTCCCGGTCGCTGCCGGGACCGTCGAGCCAAGACTCGGCCGCCACGATCGCCTCCCGCGACCACTCGGATAGATCCTCCCAGCACGCCCGGCAACAGGCCGCGAGGACCAGCCGCCGCTTGCGGTCGGTCATCGCCGGCCGCATCCGCAACATGATCTCCGGGTCAGCACTCGCTGCCCATCGCATCGCTCGGGCACTCACTTCGGCTCCCCGAGGTGCGCCTTGAAGAACCCGGCGTTCTTCACCCAGAGGCGCTCCATCACGACCGGGTCGGCGCTGTACATGTGCGTCACGCCGGGCAGCGCCAGCGCCTCGAAGTCGCGGCCGGCACGGAACAGCGCGTCCGACAGCTTCAGCGTGTGGCGGTAGTAGACGTTGTCGTCGGCCGTGCCGTGGACGAGCAGCAGCGGCCGCTTCAGGTCTTTCGCAAGCGGTAGCAGGCTCGCAGAGTCGTAGGCCGCCTTCGACTCGGGCAGGAGCCCCATGTAGCGCTCGGTGTAGTGCGTGTCGTAGTCCTCCCAGTCGGTCACCGGCGCGCCCGCGACCGCCGCCTTGAACACGTCGGGCTTGCGCAGCACGCCGTTCGCCGCCATGTACCCACCGAACGACCAACCCACGATGCCGACGCGGTTGCGGTCCAGCTCGGGGAACTTCTCGCACAGCAACTCCAGACCCTTCACATGATCCTCAATCGGAACGGTGCCAAACTTCTGGTAGACCGCACGCTCCCAGTCGCGGCCGCGGCCCGGCGTGCCGCGGTTGTCGATCGCCACGACGATGAACCCCTGGTCCGCGAGCCACTGCGGCACGAGCCAGTTGCGCATCGCTTGAACGACGTGCAGGTGCCGCGGCCCGCCGTACACGTCAACCACCACCGGGTACTTCTTCTTCGGGTCGAAGTTCTTCGGCCGCACGATCGAGCAGTAGTACCCGTCGTCGCCCTTGCCGACCTTGAGCACCGACACGTCGGGGGTGAAGTCGGGTTCGGACGCGAGCGACGGGAGGTCGCCAGCCTTCACGCCGTTCGGTCCGACCACGCTCGTTCGCGGCATGTGCTTGAGGGTGGTCGAGGTCAGCGCGTAGACCGAGCCGAGCTTGCCGACCACCGCGGAGTGAACGCCGGGCTCGGTCGAGAGAAACTCGTCCTTGTCCGAGTCCGGGTTCGCGTTCACGGCGCGCGCCTTGTGCCGCATGACGTGCGTGACGGTCGGGTCCGGGCTGGCGGTGTAGTACAGCGTCGCGTCGAACCGGCCGCTGATGACGGACAGGACCGCGTCGGGGTTGTTCTTCGACGGCACGAGCACCGACTGCGGCTTGCCGGTCGTCCAGTCGCGGACCTGCACTTCGGGATTGCCGTCGAGGCCGGCCCCCATCCACACGAACCCGCCGAGGCCGCCGTTGAACTTCGGCAGGCCGGGCGTGAGGTTCACCCACGCGGTGTTCTTGTCCTCAAGGAGTTGATTCGTCTTGCCGGTCTTCGGGTCCACTTCGAGCAGCGCGAGCCTCTGCTGCTTCCGGTCCTGCACCTGGATCGTGAGCGGGCCGAGGTCGTCCCACCGCACGGCCGCGAGGTACTCGAACTCCTTCGTGTCCCACTCGACCCACTTGGTCTCGCCGCCTTCAACGGGGACCATGCCGAGCCGCACGCTCACGTTCTTCTTGCCCGGCCGCGGGTAGAACTGCTCGCTCGGCTTCTGGTCGGGCTTGAGCGGGTCGGCGACGTACCACGTCTCGACGCCAGCGTGGTCGGCCTCCTCGTAGGCGATGTGCTTGCCGTCTGGCGACCACCAGTACCCGCTGAACCGGCCCATCTCCTCCTGCGCGACGAACTCGGCGAGGCCGTGCGTCTTCGCGATGGTGCCGCCGGTCGTGACCGGCGACTCCTTCTCGGTGGCGAGGTCGTAGACGTACACGTCGAACCCGCGGACGTAGGCAATCTTCTTGCCGTCCGGCGACCACTTCGGGTCCACGATCACGCCCTGACCGGTCTTCAACTCCGTCGCCTTTGCGGTCGGCCGATCGAAGACGTACAGCTTGCCGGCGAGCGCCACCAGCACGCACTTGCCATCGCGGTCGAGGTGGTAGTCGGTGAAGCCGCCGACGCTCACCCGCTGCCGCTCGCGCCGGGCCTTCTCTTCCGGCGAGAGGTTCTCTTCGGCCCCCTTGAGCAGCGCCTCGGGCGAGAGCAGTTCCTTCGTCTGCCCGCTGGCCACGTCGAACTCGAACAGCTTGAGCTTCGGCGTCTTCGGGTCGGCGCGCAGGAACAAGACGGTCTTGCCGTCGGGGGCGACCTTCGGCTTCTGCGGGCGGCCGAGCAGGAACCCGCGGGTCTCGGCGTACTGCTTGAGAAACGTCGTGTCCAAGGGCTTCCCGGGAACGGGGTCGGCGGCCGGTGCGAGGGCCGCAACGAGAACGCACGCGAGCGTGATGGTGGTCGGTTTCATGCTGACGAGGATACCACGAGGCCGGGGGCCGGTGCAGCGCCGGGGCGGCGATCGTTACCGAACTCGCTGTCCCGTTTCCGACGGTTCGTGAACCCGGCCCCGCTCCCAGGCGTCGTACTCACATGAGCAACCCCCTTCCACCGGACCACGCGGCGCGCACTTCGCGGGCCGCTCTCGCACTCGACGGCCTCTCGGTCGGCGACGCCCTCGGCGAGACGTGCTTCCGCGACGAGCACTTCGAGGCGCTCCTCGACGACCCCCGCGCGACCGCCCGCGGCCCGTGGCCGTGGACCGACGACACCGCCATGGCCCTCAGCATCTTCGACGTGCTGAGCGAGTACGGGCGCATCGATCAGGACGCGCTCGCCGCGAGGTTCGCGAAGCGCTTCCAGGCGCAGCCGTGGCGCGGCTACGGGGCCGGCGCGTTCCGCCTGTTGGGGCAGATCAACGGCGGCGTCGCGTGGCGGCCCGCGGCCGAGTCGATCTTCCCCGGCGGCTCGTTCGGTAACGGCTCGGCCATGCGAATCGCGCCGCTCGCCGGGTACTTCGCCGAGGACGATTACAGCGTCATCGCGGAGCAGGCGCGGCTCTCGGCCGAGGTGACGCACACGCACCCCGAGGGAATTGCCGGCGGCATCGCGGCCGCGGTCGCCGGGGCGTACGCGTGGAAGCACCGCGATGCCCGCACCGACCCCGCCACGAAGCGCGGCCTGATCGACACCGTGCAGGCGCACACGCCGGTGAGCGAAGTGCGCGACAAGATTGAGCGGGCCGCGAGCATCGCGTTCACCCCGCCACCGGAACCCAAGGTGCGTCTGCTCGACCACGGCATGACGACGCGGGCCTTCGACACGTCGATGGTCCCGATCGTGCGGGAGTTGGGTAACGGGAGCCGCATCTCGTGCCAGGACACGGTGCCGTTCTGCGTGTGGGCGGCGGCGCGGCACCTGGACGACTACGAGGCAGCGATCCTGACGACGGTCCGCGTGGGCGGCGACATCGACACGAACTGCGCGATCGTGGGCGGGATCGCGGCGCTCGCCGTGGGCCGCACCGGCATCCCCGCCGACTGGCTCCGCGACCGCGAGGCGCTCGTCGTCTGAATTTGCTTTTGCGGTCTGATGGACCGCGCTTCCCGAGCCCAGGCCAGCGGCCTGGGTGCCATGCGGAGGCGTTTCCTCCCCGTCGCACCTGGGCGGTACTCTGGGCGCAGAGAACTCGCTCGTTCCCCCGACTCGCCGCCGGTTCCTACAACACGGGTATGCTCGACTTCGCCACCACGGCGTTCGTGTCCATCCTGTTCCTCGTCGATCCGGCGGGAACGGTGCCGGCGTTCATGGCCCTCACCGCCCGGTTCACGCCCGAGAAGCAGCGGCGCACCGCCCTCGTCGCCAGCGTCACCGCCACTCTCACCCTCATCGGGTTCGCCCTCATCGGCAACGTCGTGTTCCGGGTGCTCGGGCTCACCCTCCCCGCGTTCCAGATCGCCGGCGGGCTCGTGCTGTTCCTCGTCGCGCTCGACATGATCCGCGCCCAGCGGTCCACGCAGGAGAACCCGGACGAGATGAGCGAGTCCGAGAGCGCCGAGGACGTGGCCGTCGCGCCGCTCGCCATCCCCATGCTCGCCGGGCCGGGGGCGCTCTCGACGGTCGCGGTGCTCATGTCGCAGGCACGGGACGCGGCAGAAGTGTCCATCGTGTTCGCAGCAATCACCCTCACCGGGCTCTTCTGCTGGGTCACGCTCCGGCTCGCGCAGCCGATCCAGCGGCGGCTGGGAATGACGGGGATTCACATCGTCGGGCGCGTTCTCGGGCTGGTCCTGGCGGGAATCGCGGTGCAGTTCGTGCTGAACGGCCTCGCGGCGGCTAACATCATTCCGAAGCCCCCCGCGCCGGGGTAGTGCTCGAGAAACATTCGAAGCACGAAACTCGAAGCACGAATGCCGGTCCGCGGTTCGCTGATTTCGTTCGTACTTCGTGCTTCGAATTCTTCGGGGCGCAGCCCCCGACAGGAGTTGCGACATGGACCCGACCGCCCGGCCCGCTCCACCCGCCAGCGATCCGGCCGCCCGGCCGGCCACGCCGGCGGCCGCCGCCGCCCAACTGCTCGCCGGAAACGACCGGTGCGCCGCCGCCGCCTGCGGGTGCGGCGTCGAACCCCACGCACAGGCCCCGCCGCGGCAGCAGCCGTTCGGCATCGTGCTCGGGTGCTCCGACGCCCGCGCCCCGCTCGAACTCGTCTTCGACGCGGCCCCGAACCAGTTGTTCGTCGTCCGCGTCGCCGGGAACGTGCTCGGCGACGAGTGCCTCGGGAGCATCGAGTACGCGCTGCACAACTTCCAGGAGTCGCTCCGCCTGCTGGTCGTCATGGGGCACACCGGGTGCGGGGCGGTCGCGGCCGCGGTGCAGACGTACCTGAACCCGAAGCGGGCCGCCGGCATCGCGTTCAGCCGGTCCCTGCGGAGCGTGGTGAACCACATCATCGTCGCGGTCCGCAGCGCCGCCCTCTCGCTCGAACAGGCGTGGGGCGCGGACATCCTCGACGACCCCGGCATGCCCGCGGCGCTGGCCGAACTCACGGTCCCGCTGAACGCCGCGATGACGGCCTACCAGTTGCGTCTGGAACTGGAACAGCGCGGGCTGGAGACGCGGCCCGAGGTGGTGTACTGCGTGTTCGACCTGGTCACGTCGCGGGTCGTCGGCCCGCCCGACCTGGCCCGCGCGTCGCTCGCCCCGGCCCCCCACGACCCGATCGAGTTGGTGGAACTGGGCCTCCAGTTCGCCCGGTCCCCGGCCGTGACGCGGCACCTGAACCTGCTCCGCGGCCCGTTCGCCGACGAGCCCGAACCGACAGCGAGCTGAGACCCATGCCCGAGCCAACGCTGAAGAGAGTCCGCCGCGTGTTCCGGTTCCCGGTGCTGGGCCGGCTGTGGAAGTACCTTGTCGCCGTCGGCGTTTACTCGGCGGTCGTCGTCCAGTTCGGCCCCCTGCTGGACGCCGGTGCGCACCGGCCGACCCCCCGGGCCGGCGAGATGATCATCGCCGGCATTTTGTTCGGCTGGCTCATGAGCTTCCGCACGCAGACGTCGTACTCGCGGTGGTGGGACGGCCGCGGGCTCTGGGGGCAACTCGTCAACGACAGCCGGAACCTGGTCCTCAAGGCCGCGGCCTACGTGGACGACCCGGTCGAGCGCGCGAAGCTCAACTCGGTCGTCGTCCGGTTCGCCGAGACGCTCCGGGACCGGCTCCGGCTCCCCGCCCGCAACCCCGGCCCGCACCTGCCGATGGCCGCCGCCGGCGAAGTGTTCCAGATGATCCGCCGGTGGCAGGCCGAGGGGAAGGTCGACGGGTTCGCGTTCCTGGCCCTCGACCGGCACGGCCTGGAGCTGATGAACATCTGCGGCGCGTGCGAGAAGATCCGGGCGACCCCGCTGGCCGCGTCCTACCGCGGCCTGCTCCGCAAGGGGATCGTCGGCTACCTGCTCCTGCTCCCGTGGCTCATGTACTACGAGACCGGCTGGGCGACGGTCGCGGTGTGCGTGCTCACCGCTTACGCCCTGGTCGGTCTGGAGCTGATCGCCAGCAGCATCGAGGACCCGTTCGGGTACGACGGCGACGACCTGCCCCTCGACGAGATCGTCGAGACCGTCCGCCGCGCGAGCGGGTACAGCCCGCCGGCGTGAGTTCCGGTCAATCTGCGGGGCGCCGCAGCAGCGCCCCGGCCCGGTGGAAGAAGGCGTCGTCGAACCCGAGGGCGCGCTTCGTCCGCACGTCGCGCCGCATCCAGTTCCGCTCGGTGAGGAACAGCCGCACCGCGTTCGCCACGCCCAGTTGAAACGGCGGCAGCGAGATCACCGGCCAGTCGCTGCCGTGAACCACCTTCTGCACCACGTCCTTGTCGCGCATCAGAATCGGGATCGCGTACGACCGCGTCGGCAGGCACAGCGCCGACGTGTCGCCGTAGAAGTGCTCGTGCTCTTTCGCCATCCGCATGAACGTGCCGAGGTGGCAGTCGCCCAGCGGCGTGGACCGCGTGCCGCAGTGCGCCGCGATGACCGTGACCCCGCACTTGAGCGCCAGTTCCAGGTGCGCCGGCGACGCGAACTGCGGGGCGACCTGCGGCAGCGACAACTCGCCGCCGGTGTGCGACAGGAGCGGGATGCGGTGGTGCGCCATCGCCTCATAGAACGGCCGGCACCGCTCCGAGCCCGGGTCGATGCCCTGCACGAGCGGCAGCCACTTCACGAGCACCGCCCCGAGCCTCACGCACCGTTCCAGCTCCGCGACGGCGTCCGTGCGGTACGGGTGGACCGAGGCGCCGAAGAGGATCTTCGGGTGCTTGCGGGCGACCTCGGCGGCGTAGTCGTTGGTGACGTAGAGGTGCGTATTGGCGTCGTCGAGGCGGCCGTCCTCGGTGTGGACGGCGTCGAACGCGAGGCCGACGGCGGCGTCGAGTTCGGGGGTCTGGTTGACGGCGCGTGCGAGCCGGTCCTCGAAGGCGCGTTCGAGTTGCTCGTCGGTGCCGAAGAACGGGATGCCGAACTTGAACCGCGCGAACACGACGTTCGGCCTCTTCCGCAGGTACGCCGAGACCTTCCCGTGCCCCGGCGTCATGGCGAGGATGTGGACGTGACAATCTGCGATCATCCTCACCTCGTTAATCGCTAGCCCCGGCCCGCGCGTCTTCGCAATCGCACGTCGATGATCCGGGCGGTGCGGTTCTGTGAATCGACTCGGACCAGGACCGACAGCACGCCCACGAACCCGAGCCGGTAGTTCCCGCTACGGGATTCGCCGAACGTGTCGGCTGACTCGCCGAGTTCGGTTGTGAGCGACTCAAGCGTGAAGATGAACCCGGCCTTCAGCTCGGGAATGTCGCGGATCAGTTGTTGCATCCGATCGAATCCCGCCGGCTCCCAAAGGGTCCTGAACATCATTGCTCCTTGACCCAGCGGAGAACTTCTTCGTGGGGAACGTCGGGCCGAGGATCATTCTTCCGTTCTTCCTCAAGGCGAGCGATTTCCTCCGGCGTCCAGGGGTCGGGTTCCTTCGGAGTGAGGTTCGCCATCTGGGCAGGCGACACGTAGTACCCGACGAGTACACCGTCGGTGTTTCGCAAGGGCAGCGGGTGGCCGTTGGCCGTAGTCAGCAGCTTCAGCGTCGCGTCATCGAGCGTGATGCCGGTGGGTTCCATGTTGGGCCTCCGTTGGGGGAAACTCCTTCCACGATACCACAGCCGCGGCCCGGGGAACACGACGGACACCGATCGGCTTTCGCTTGGTGGCGCAGCCGCTCGGCCCGCCGGTTCATGGCTCCCCGCGTTGGTCAGTTTCCGCCAACGTTCGATACGCGCCCGTCAGGGCCGAACCACACCGAGTCGTAGAAGAGGCCATACGAGTCGTTCCAGTAGTACCACCGCGGTTGCAGATCGTCGTCATCAACTCGACTGTGTGGTGGTCCCAGTTGTTCGAGAACCTGTTCCTTCGTCATGCCCGGCCGGATTTGGCTTGCGCTTGTGGGGAAGTTACCGCGAGTGACCCGGACGCATAGTGGAGGTGCCAGGCAACAAGTGAGGGGGACGAGGCCGCTCAAGACCAAGACTGCGATTCGAGTCTTCTTTCGACCGGGAGAATCCAACTCGCTGAATCGACTGCTCCAAAGAAAACCGATCCCCGCGGGGCCAAGAACCAGCGCCCAGACGAAAAGAAGGCAGCACCCCGCGGTTGCGGTCGCGCTGCCTTCTACCCCGTTGGCGAAAAGCACCATGCTGCATCCTGCCGCGTGGAATGTTAACGACACCTTCTCACACCAGCCCGGTGAGAGGGCCGCCGGCGCAGAAGGCGGGGTTGCCGAAGTCCTTGACGTTGTCGCCGAAGGCGTGCGCGAACGACATCAGGAGCTTGTTGTGCGGCTGCTTGTTGTACTTCAGCGACCGGCCCATCTTGAAGTCGAGCCCGCCGCCGACCATCACGAACGGAATGTTGTCGAGCGTGTGCGAGTTGCCCTTGCCCAGCTCGTTGGTCCACACGATCAGCGTGTTGTCGAGCAGCGAGCCCGTGCCGCCCGGCTCCGGCGTCTCGGCCAGCCGCTTCGCCATGTACGCGAGTTGCTCGGCGAACCACTTGTTGATCCTGGTGAGCTTCTCCTGCGCCTTCTCGTTGTTGTCCGGCTCGTGGCTCAACTCGTGGTGCCCTTCGGCGATGTCGAGCCACTTCATGCGGGCCATGCCGACCGAGTTCGTGTACTGGAGCGACGCGACGCGGGTGAAGTCGGCGGCGAAGGCGTTCACCATCAGGTCGATCTGCGTCTTGCTGATCTTCGGGATGTTGTCGTTGTCCTTCTTCACGCCCGGCTCGAGCTGCGGGACCGCGTGGCCGACGGTCTCCTTCGTCTCCTTCAGGTCCTTCTCCATCGCCCGCACGAACGCGGCGTGCTCGTCGAGCAGCTTCTTGTCGGCGGCGCTGACGGCCCCGCCGACCTTCTTGAGGTCGCCGGTGAGGTCGTCGAGGATGCTCGCGAGCGCGGCCTTGTCCTTGGTGCGGCCGTAGAGCTTGTTGAACATCTGGTACGGGTCGTCGATCGGCGCCACCGGCTTGTTGCCGGCGGTGTACACCCACCGGGTCCAGGTGTCGGCCCGCTCGGGGACCATGACGCCGAACTCCAGCGAGCCGAAGCGGGTCTTCGTGGCCGCCTCCTTCTGGAGGTGGTTCTTGATCTCCTGGTCGATGCTGTGGCCCTTGGCCCAGCCGGCCGGGGTGTCGGAGCCGCCCTGCACGTTGCCCGGGAACAGTTCGATGCCGGTGAGCAGGCACCCCATGCCGCGCATGTGCGCGTCGCCGTCGCCGCGGACCCGGTCGCACACGCCGTTGAGGATGAGCGTCTTGTCCTGGTACGGGGCGAGCGGCTTGAGGCTCTCCTTGAGGGTGAACTTGGCCCCCTCCTCGTCCGGCCAGAACGCCTTCGGCACGACGCCGTTCGGGCTGAACATGAACACGATCCGCTGCTTCCGCTTGGCCTGGTTGGCGAACCCGAGGCTCGGCAGGTTCAGCAGGAACGGCATCGCGGCGGCGCTGAGGCCGAGGTCGCGGACGAACTCACGGCGGGTACGGGCCATGGGAAGGGGCTCCGAAGGCGGGGTGCTGGCGGGTCTTAAGCGATGGCACGCGGATCACCCGGAGGAAAGCCAGGATGAAGAGGATCAGACTGAATCGCATCTCTGATCGGTTTTCAATCCTGCCTTTCATCTGCGTGATCCGCGTGGCATCGCTTTGATTTCACTTCGGCGGGGTCTTTGCAATCGCAGTCGTGACGGCGATATCTACCACCAGTTTACGCACGTTGAAACCGTTTTCCGAGAACGTTTTCACCAACTCGTCCGGCCTGGTGAGGCCGTAAGCCATCACGGGTTGCTTCACGTAGTGGTGGAACAGGCGCTCGGTGAAGGCATCGGCGACTTCGGGGCTCGAAGCCAGGAACTTCGCCATCTCCTTTGCGCCGGTGAACTTCGCGGTCGCGCCGGCCCGGGTGTCGTAGCTGCCGACCGCGTCCACGGGCTTGCCGTTCTCGGCCGCACGGAACTTGCCCACGGCGTCGAAGTTCTCCAGCGCGAACCCGAGCGGGTTCATCACGGTGTGGCACCCCGCACACGCCGCCGGCTTGGTCTGGAGCAGCACCCGCTCGCGGGTCGTGAGCTTCGGGTGCAGGTCGGCCGCGAGCGGGGTGAAGGCGTCCTTCGGCGGGCGGATGGTGATGCCGAGCAACCCGCGGGCGACGAACACCCCGCGGTGGATCGGCGACGTTTCGGCGTTGTACGCCAGCACCGACAGCAGGTACGGGTGCGTCACGACGCCTGCACGTTTATCGGCCTCGAACTTCACCTTCGTGAACCCCGCGTCGGGCGGAAGGTTCACGCCGTAGAACTTCGCGAGCCTTCCGTTGACGTACATGTCGTCGGCGAGGAGCAACTTGCGGAAGTCGCCGTCGTTCCACACCACGTCGTCGAGGAACAGTTCCAGCGACGTGCGCAGGTCGGCGGCGACGGCGGCGTCGAACCCCGGGAACCGCTTCTCGTCCTTGGAGAGGTCCGGCGACTGGTCGAGCTTCAGCCAGATGAACAGGAACTCGCGGAGCTTGGCCTTGGCCCGCGGGTCGGCCATCATCCGCTCGGCCTGTTTCGCGACCTCGGCCCGGTTCGTGAGCTGGCCCTTCGCGGCGGCGTCGAGCAGCGCGGCGTCCGGGAACGAATCCCAGAGCGTCAGCGCGAGCTTGCCGGCGACGGCGTAGTTCTCGGGGAGGTTGCCGGCGTCGGGGTACAGGAACCGCGGCGACTTCAGCACGAACAGCAGCACCCGCTTCACGGCCAGGTCGAGGTCGGCCCCGGCCCCCTCGAACTGCCGGTCGATGAACAGCTTCTTCTCGTCGTCGGTCAGCGGGCGGCGGAAGGCGCGCTCGGCGAACTTCAGGCAGAACGCCTTGAGCTTCACGTCGCGGTCCTTCGCGCCGTCTTGCGTGCCGGCCAGTTCGGGCAACCGCGTCAGCACGTACGCGGCCGCTTCGATCGCGCCGTCGGTCGTGGCCGACTCCCACTCCTTCGAGATGCTCGTGCCGCGCTCCCAGCCGAGGCTGCGGTCGTCGGGCGGGAACGGCGACTCGACCACAGCGACCTCCGGGAACTTCACCGGGGTCAGGTGCCGGGCCGGGATCACTTCGAGCGTGCCCTTGGGCCGCTTCCAGTTCAGCGAGATGAACGCGTTCTTCGGCGGCGGGTTCGGGTTCTTCTTCGAGTCGTCCACCCCCTGTTTGGCCTTGGAGAACTCCAGCTTCACGGGGTACGGCCGGCCGGCGAGCAGGAAGAGGCTCCCGCGGAACTCGGTGTCGGTGCCCGACTTCACCCAGGCGTCGATGAGCGGCTTCTTGTTGTCGTTGACCCACAGCCGCAGCGCCTGGTCGGTGCGAACGACGAAGTCGTACAGCCCCGTCTCGGGCGCGACCACCGACCCCTCCCAGCGGATGCTGAACTGGTGCGGGTCGAACTTCGGCGGCTCCTTCTTTTCCGGCTCCTTCTTCGGTTCCTCCTTCTTGGGCGGAACCGCGTCCTTCTTCTCGGGCTCCTTCTTGTCGTCCTTCTTGGGCGGGACCGCGTCCTTCTTCGGCTCGACCTTCACGGGCTGCGTGCCGTCGGGGCCGCCGACCTTGAAGTCGAAGCTCACCTCGCCGTCGGTCCGCTGGATGAGCCGCTTGCTGCCGTCGAACCCGCGGGAGTTGAAGTAGTCGCCGCGGAGCCCCTGCTGCTTGTCGTCGGCCTTGGGCGGGAACCGGAAGCTGCCGATCACGTCGGCGATCGCGTTGCGGTACTGGCGGATCGTGAGGTGCGACAGCTCGACGCGCGGCGGCTTGATGCGGGCCTGCGCCTGCGGCGAATAGAACTTGTCGAAGATGTACTCGGCGACCTTCTTCGACCCGGCCGCGTCGAGCTTGTCCGGGTCGTCCTCCGGCATGGTGCGGTCGATGACGGTGGCGAGTTGCGGCACCGAGCGGTCGCCGGTGAGCGGCGTCGGGGCCTTTTTGGTGCCCTCGCCGGCCGCGCCGTGGCACCGGGCGCACTGGTCCTTGTAGATCGCCTCGCCGGTCTGCGCGTTGGCGGGCGCCGCGGCCGTGAAGAGTCCGAGGGCGCAGACGAGCGGCAGGGTGTGTGGTCGCATGTGGTGAGCAGCAGGGGCGGGGTGTGGCGGCGCAAGGTGGGCAGTCTGATACCAGTTTGGGCGCGGCCGGGCGGGAAGTCAAGCGGCCGGCCCACGGGCCTTATGATGATTCCGGCCGACACCCACACCCCTGTTCCGGAATCATCCTGAAGTCCGGAATCAACCGCACAAGACCGAAAGAATGACCGTTAGAGCAATTGCCGGCGGCGATGTCGTGCCGCAACCAACTCGGTGAATAGACCTTGTGGCTATGGGTGGCGAAGCCGGTTCCGTGCAGGCACCTGCGGCCACCCGACGAGGAGTCCGGAACCATGACCGAGGCGGAATGGCTGGCGTGCGACGAACCACAGACGATGCTGAACTTCCTCCGTGGGCAGGTTAGCGAACGAAAATTGCGGTTGTTCGCTGTCTTCTGTAAGAGGGAGTACATTCGGTTTAATTCACAGTATGCGGACACCATATCTTCCAAGTACGTCGAAATGACAGAGCGTTACGCTGACGGGGAAGCGACCCATGAAGAGTGGGAGGGCGTCCGCCAGTTTGTCCACGGCACATTTCATCACGCCGACGCCCACTACCACGCGTGTCAAGGAATCGACACCGCCGTCTGTTGCTGTGACAGGCAGGGCGGCTTGAAAGAAGCCCAGATGGCGGCCGAGTACGTCATCCTTGCAAATGTCACCCGCGACATCTTCGGGAACCCGTTCCGCCCCGTCGCGTTCGATCCCGCGTGGCGCACGTCGACGGCGGTTGCCATCGCGCAGGGGGTGTACGAGTCGCGGGACTTCGGCGCGATGCCGATCCTCGCCGACGCGCTGCAGGACGCGGGGTGCGACAGCGGCGACATCCTGACCCATTGCCGCGGGCCGGGGCCGCACGTCCGCGGGTGCTGGGTCGTCGACCTGGTGCTGGGCAAGGGGTGACCGCACTCCTCAGCCGCGGAGCGGCGACCGAGGGTAGCCAGGGGTGCGGCCCGCTTCGGGCAAACC
>NZ_JBHYGG010000085.1:0-14699 GCF_051859125.1 Gemmata sp. | reverse complement strand
ACAAGGCACTGGTTTGTAGGGGCCGCCCTCCGTGGCGGCCCGCCAACCACCGATGACTTCAACCGAGCCGCCTCCGGCCTGTGTTGCCCTGCACAGGCCAGAGGCCCGTGCCACCAGAACGGCCCCTTACCCGTTGACCAGTTCCCACTGCCGCTGGATCGCGCGGCTCTGCTCCAGCACCCGGCGGTAGTCCTTCGGGAACACCTTCACGAAGTTGACCAACTCGGCCGCGAAGTCGTTGACGATCGCGTCGGCGACCTCCGACCCGGTGTACAGGACGTGCCGGTTGAGCAGGTTCCCGAGGACGCCGATGTCCTTGTACTCGTCGACCGGGACGAGGTCGACCATCTCGGTGTTGCACTGCTCGCGGAACGTGCCCTCGGGGTCGTACACGTAGGCGAACCCGCCGCTCATGCCGGCCGCGAAGTTCCGCCCGGTCGAGCCGAGGACCACCACGACGCCGCCGGTCATGTACTCGCAGGCGTGGTCGCCGACCCCCTCGACGACCGCCTTCGCGCCGCTGTTGCGGACCGCGAACCGCTCGCCGGCCCGGCCCCGGAAGTACGCCTCGCCGCTGGTCGCCCCGTACAGCGCGACGTTGCCGATGACCGCGTTGGCCTGGGGCACGTAGGTCGCCTCGGGCGGCGGCGCGACGATCAGCTTCCCGCCCGAGAGCCCCTTGCCGACGTAGTCGTTCGCCACGCCCTTGAGCGACAGCGTGATCCCCTTCGTCACGAACGCGCCGAAGCTCTGGCCGGCGGTGCCGGTGAGCTGGGCGGTGATCGTGTCCTCGGGGAGCCCGGTCTCGCCGTGCTTGGTGGTGACGAAGTAGCTCAGCAGCGTGCCGATGGTGCGGTTCCGGTTCGTGACCTCGTGGGCCAGCGAAACGTGCTCCAGGTGGTCGAGGGCCGGCTTGCTCTGGCGGATCAGCTCCCAGTCGAGTTGCTCGGCCAGCACGTCCGACTGCCGCTCGACGCACCGGAGCGGGGTGCCCGGGGCGACGGCCGGCTTCTCCAGCAGCGCCGAGAGGTTCAGGTGCTGCGCCTTCCAGTGGCCGGACAGGTCGCGGGCCTCGAGCAGGTCCGGCCGCCCGACGATCTCGTCGAGGGTGCGGAACCCCATCTCGCTGAGCAGCTCGCGGACCTCCTCGGCGACGAAGAACAGGTAGTTGACGACCTGCTCGGGGGTGCCGGCGAACTGCGCCCGCAGCACCGGGTCCTGGGTCGCGATCCCGACCGGACAGGTGTTGAGGTGGCACTTCCGCATCATGATGCAGCCCATCGCGATGAGCGGGGCGGTCGCGAACCCGTACTCCTCGGCCCCGAGGCACGCGGCGATGATGACGTCGCGGCCGGTCTTCATCTGCCCGTCGGTCTGCACCCGCACCCGGCCCCGGAGCCCGTTGCGGACGAGCACCTGCTGGGTCTCGGCGAGCCCGAGTTCCCACGGGACCCCGGCGTGGCGGATGCTCGACAGGGGCGACGCCCCGGTCCCGCCGCTGTCGCCGCTGATGAGGATGCGGTCGGCGTACCCCTTGGTGACGCCGGCGGCGATGGTGCCCACGCCCGCGGCGGCGACCAGCTTCACCGAGATCTCGGCGTGCGGGTTCGAGTTCCGCAGGTCGAAGATGAGCTGGGCCAGGTCCTCGATGGAGTAGATGTCGTGGTGCGGCGGCGGCGAGATCAGGCCCACGCCGGGGGTGCTGTACCGGGTCTTGGCGATGGCGCTGTCGACCTTGTGGCCCGGGAGCTGGCCGCCCTCGCCGGGCTTGGCGCCCTGCGCCATCTTGATCTGGATCTCGACGGCGTTGGCGAGGTAGTTCGCGGTGACCCCGAACCGACCGCTGGCGACCTGCTTGATGGCGCTGCCGCGGAGGTCGCCGTTGCCGTCCCGCTTGAACCGGGCCGGGTCCTCGCCGCCCTCGCCGGTGTTGCTCCGCCCGCCGACGCGGTTGAGCGCGATCGCGAGCGTCTCGTGCGCCTCCTTGCTGATGCTCCCGAAGCTCATCGCCCCGGTGAAGAACCGCTTCACGATGTCCTTGGCGGGCTCGACCAGCTCGGGCGGGATCGGCTTGCGGCCCTTCTTCACGTCGAGGAGCCCGCGGAGCGTGCACAGCCTCCGGGACTCGTCGTTCGCCGCCCGCGCGAACGACTTGTACGTCGCGTACGACTCGCCGTTGACGGCGTGCTGGAGCTTCTGGACCGTGTCCGGGTTCCACATGTGGTGCTCGCCGCGGCGCCGCCACATGATCTCGCCGCCGGTGTCGAGCTCCGGGCTCTCGTCGCGGGGGTCGGCCGGGAACCCGAGGGTGTGCCGGGCCAGCGACTCGCGGGCGATCTCGGCGACCCCGATCCCCTCGATCCGGCTCGGGGTGCCGGCGAAGAACTGGTCGGTCACCGCCTTGTTGAGCCCGATCGCCTCGAAGATCTGCGCGCCGCGGTAGCTCATCAGCGTGCTGATGCCCATCTTGCTGAACACCTTCAGCAGCCCGCTGTCGATCGCCTTGCGGTAGTTCTTCACCGCCTGGTCGTGCTCGATCTTGTTGCCGTTGGAGTCCACGAGCAGGTTCACGGCCGCGAGCCCGTGGAACGTCTCGAACACGAGGTACGGGTTCACCGCCGCGGCCCCGTACCCGAGGAGCAGCGCGAAGTGGTGGACCTCCTTGGCCTCGCCCGTCTCGACGACGAGCCCGCACTTGGTCCGCAGCCCGACCCGGAGCAGGTGGTGGTGGACCGCGGCGGTGGCCAGCAGGATCGGCACCGGCACGTTGGCCGCGTCGACCCCGCGGTCGGACAGGATCAGCACCGTCGCGCCGCGGTTCACCGCCTCGACCGCCTCGGAGCAGATCCAGGTGAGCGCGGTCGCCAGGCCGGGCTCGCCCCCGGCCCGGGGGAACAGCGTCGGGATCGTGTGCGCCTTGAGCCCCGGGCGGCTCAGCTCGCGGACCCGGGCGAGGTCCTCGTCGGCCAGCATCGGGGACTTGAGCCGCAGCAGCCGCGCGTGCTCGGGGGTCTCGTCGAGCAGGTTCACCTCGGCCCCGACGAGGGACTCGGTGTTCATGACGATCTTCTCGCGGATCGGGTCGATCGGCGGGTTCGTCACCTGGGCGAAGAGCTGGCGGAAGTAGTTGAACAGCACCTGCGGCCGCTCGGAGAGGACCGCGAGCGGGATGTCGGTCCCCATGCTCGACACCGGCTCCTGGCCGTCCTGCGCGATCGGCAGGAGCACCCGGGTCAGGTCCTCGACGGAGTACCCGAACGCCTGCTGGCGGTGCCGCAGGGTCGCGAGGTTGTGCTCGGGGGTCGGGGCGGCCGGCGCGTCGGCGAGGGTGACGAGGTTCGCCCTCACCCAGTCGGCGTACGGCTTGCGGCCGGCGGCCTCGGCCTTGACCTCGGCGTCGGTGTAGATGCGGCCGGCGGCGGTGTCGATGAGGAAGAACTTGCCGGGCTGGAGCCGGCCCATCGTCTTGACCCGGGCCGGCTCGATCGGGATCGCGCCGGCCTCGCTCCCGCACACCACGAGGTCGTCGTGGGTGACGACGTACCGCCCGGGGCGGAGCCCGTTGCGGTCCAGGGCCGCGCCGACGAGGGTGCCGTCGCTGAACGCGAGCCCGGCCGGGCCGTCCCACGGCTCGGTCAGGCACCGGTGGTACTCGAAGAACCCGCGGACCGCCGGTTCGATGTCCTTCTGGGTCTCGTACGCCTCGGGCACCAGCATCATGAGCGCCTGCGGGAGCGTCCGGCCCGAGTGGACGAGCAGCTCGAGCGCCCGGTCGAGGACGGCCGAGTCGCTCAGCCCCTCGAAGTCCATCGGGAGCGTCTTCACCAGGTCGTCGCCGAGCGCCGGGCTCCGCATCTGGTGCTGCCGGGCGAGCAGCCACGTGGTGTTGCCGCGGAGCGTGTTGATCTCGCCGTTGTGGGCGAGCATGTGGAACGGCTGGGCCAGCGACCACCGCGGGAACGTGTTCGTGCTGTACCGGCTGTGGACCAGCGCGATCGCCGACTCGACCTTCGGGTTCGACAGGTCGGGGAAGTACGGCCCGAGCTGGTCGGCCTTGAGCATCCCCTTGTAGACGACGGTGCGGGACGAGCAGCTCGCGATGTAGAAGTCGGCCCCGGCCGCGGTCCGGCCGCCCTTGGTGGCCCACACCTCGGCCCGGCGGCGGATCACGTACAGCGCGCGCTCGAACGCGGCCGGGTCCGGGGTCTTGTCCCCGCGGCCGATGAACAGTTGCTCCATCACGGGTTCGCGGGACCGCGCGAGCCACCCGATGGCGGTAGAAACCACCGGGACCGGCCGCCACCCGAGCACCCGCTGCCGCTGGTCGGTGACGAACCGCTCGACGGCCCGGCGGCACTCGGCCCGGTCGTCGGGCTCCAGGGGCAGGAAGCAGAACGCGACCCCGTACGCGCCGGCCGGCGGCAGCGCGGCGGCGAACCGCTGCGCCTCCTCGCGGAAGAACGCGTCGGGGATCTGGAGCAGGATGCCGGCCCCGTCGCCGGTGTCCTGGTCGCACCCGCACGCCCCGCGGTGCTGGAGGTTTTTGAGCAGCAGCACCGCCGACGCGACGATCCCGTGGCTCTTCGCGCCGCGGGCGTGGGCGACGAACCCGACCCCGCAGGCGTCCCGCTCGAACGCCGGGTCGTACAGCCCGTCCGGCACGGGGGGGAGGGGGGTGGGACGGAACTCCGGCGTGGTCATTTCTTCGCTCGACATGTCGATGGCACTCACCCTGTGTTCTTGAGTCCCGAGGCGACCCCGTTGATGCTCTCCAGTACCGCGGTCTCCAGTTCGGCGGTCCGCTCGCCGCCGGCCCGTAACCGTTTCAGCAGCACCAGTTGGATGAAGCTCAACGGATCAACATACGGATTCCGGCGGTCGATGGACGTCTTCAGGATCGGCGACCGCTCCAAAAGGTTCGCCTGGCCCGTGATTTCGCACACTGCGCCGACCGAGTCGCGGTGCTCGGCGAGGATGCGGTCGTACACCCGCGCGGCCAGCGCCTGGTCCTCGACGAGGTCCGCGTACAGCCGGGCGATGGTCATGTCGGCCTTCGCCAGGATCATCTGCGCGTTGTCGATCAGCGTCGTCCAGAACGGCCACTTCGCGTACATCTCGCGGAGCATCGCGAGCCCGTCCGGCCGCGCGGCCAGGAACTCGCGGACCGCGCCGCCGAGCCCGAACCACCCGGGGAGCGTGTGCCGGCTCTGCATCCAGCTGAACACCCACGGGATCGCCCGGAGCTGGTCGATGCTGCTGGCCGCCGAGCGGCGGGCCGGGCGGGAGCCGATCTTCAGCCGGGCGATCTCGCCGATGCACGTCGCCTGCTCGAAGTACGTCAGGAACTCGGGGTTGTCGTACACGAACGCGCGGTACGCGCGGCGGCCGGCGTCGGCGATCCGGTCGAGGGCCGCGACCCACGAAGCGTCGGGCTGCCCCTCGTCGCCCGGGAGGCTGGTCCGCAGCACCGCGTTGAGCACCTGCTCCAGGTGCCGCTCGGCGATCGCCGGGTGCCCGAACCGGTCGGCGATCATCTCGCCCTGCTCGGTCATCCGCAGGCGGCCGTCGACGGTGCCGCGGGGCTGGGCGAGGATCGCGTGGTTCGCCGGGCCGCCGCCGCGGCCGACCGCGCCGCCGCGGCCGTGGAAGAACCGCACCGTCACGCCGGCCGAGCGGCCCAGGGCCGTCACGTCCTCCTGCGCCCGGTACAGCGCCCACGCCGACTGGAGGAACCCGCTCTCCTTGTTGCTGTCCGAGTACCCGATCATCACCTCTTGCAGGTTCCCGCGGAGCTCGACCTGCTTGCGGTACACCGGCAGCGCCAGCAACTTCGCCATGATGTCGCGGCCCGAGCGGAGGGGCTCCAGCGCCTCGAACAGCGGGATGATGTCGATGAAGCTCGCGCCCTCGGTGGGGCGGAACAGCCGCGCCTCGCGGGCGAAGAGGAGCACCTCGAGCAGGTGGGCCGGTTCGGTCGTCGAGCTGATAATGTACGGCCCGAGCGCCTCGGGGCAGTGCTGCTCCAGAATCACCGCCATCGTGCGGAACGTGAGGATCACCTCGCGGGTGTCGTCGGAGAACGGCAGGTGGGCCGGGACCAGCGGCCGCGTGCTCTCCAACTCGGCGGCGAGCAGGTCGAACCGCTCGTCCGGGGTGAGTTCCAGGTAGTTCGTGGTGACGCCGGCGGCCGCGAGCACCTCGGCGACCGCGGCGGCGTGCCGCCCGCTGTGCTGCCGCAGGTCGAGTTGCAGCATGTGGACGCCGAACACCTCGACGAGCCGCACGAGGTCGCGGACCGCCCCGTCGGCAGCCGCGGTCGCGCCGGCCCGGCGGAGGTCGTCCTCGATCACCTTCAGGTCGGCGAGAAGCGGCCGCGCGCTGAGGTACACCCCGGCGGGGGCCGGGGCGGCCTGCGCGCCCCACTCGGCGGCGTGCGTCGCGGCGTACCCACAGGTCCGCTCGAGCTTGGCGGCGATGTACCGGCACTTGGCCCGGTACGGCTCGTGCGCCGCGACCTTCAGTTCCGGGAACAGTGCGGCGTCGGCGGCCAGCGAGGCGAGGAACTCCGCGCCCGGCGCGAAGAACCCCTTCGAGTGGCTGAGCCGCCGGCCGAGGTCGTCGATGCGGCCGAGGTAGTTCCGGAGGATCGTCTCCTGCTGCAACCGGACCGCGGCGGCGGTGACGTCGTGGGTGACGTTCGGGTGCCCGTCGCGGTCGCCCCCGATCCACGAGCCGAACCGCAGGAACGGAGGGACGTGCCACGCGCGCCCGGGGTACACGCGGTCGAGCGCCGCGTCGAGCTTGCGGTACACGCGGGGGACCACGTCGAGGAGCCGGCCCTCGACCATCCCGAGAACCTGGCGGACCTCGCCGAGGACCGTCGGCCGGTCGCCCCGCACCGCGTCGGACAGCCAGAGCCCCTCGACCTCCTCGGCGATGGCGGCCGCCGCGTCGGCCCGCTCCGAGTCGGTGAGCGCCCCGTACTCCATGCGGTCGAGTTGGTGCGCGACGGCGGCGAGCTTCTCCAGGATCGTGCGGCGGCGGGCCTCGCTCGGGTGGGCGGTGAACACCGGGACGACGAGCGCCGCGGCGAGGTGCTCGGCGAGTTCGTCCGGCCCGGTGCCGCGGTCGCGGATCTGGCGCAGGGCGGCCTCGGCGGTTTCGGCCCTTGGGTCGGCCACCTTCGCGCCGGCCCGGGACCGGAGCGACCGGACGCGGGCTTGCTGCTCGGCGAGGTTGATGAGGTCGAAGTAGACGCTGAACGCGCGGATCAGGGTCCGCAGGTCGGCGACGTCGAGCTGGCCGAGGCGGTCCCGGAGCGCCCGGGCGCGTTCCAGCGACGGGGCCGCCCGCAGCTCCTTGGCCGAGGACCGGATCTCCTCTTCGAGCACGAACGCGGGCTCGCCGGCGAGCCGCCGGATCGCGGCCCCGAGGGTGTCGCCGAGGAGCCGAATGTCTCCCCCGAGCGCTGCTTGTGCCGCTGCCTGCATCCAACACTCCGGTCCGGTGGAAGGTCGTCGGCGCGCTCCGTCCAAATCTGTCGCCCCACGCGGGCCGCCACGGATTGCGGCCCCTACACACAAGAGGCAATCTGTCCGGTAGGGGCCGCCCTCCGTGGCGGCCCGCCAGCCACCACAAGCGGATCTCGACGGGACTTCGCGGGCGTGTGCCTGATACTTCACTCGCTACGAGAACGCCGGGGGCTGCCCGGTGGACTCCAGGACCGACAGCCACAGGTCGCCGTTGGGGTCCACGCTGTGGCGGTCGCGGACCGCGAGGGGAATGGGGAGCAGCACGAACCGGCCGTGCCACCGGCTCACCACGACGTCCGTTTTGCCGGCCATCGCCGCGTGAACGGCGTTGTGCGCCAGCCGCAGGCAGTACACGCTGTCGAACGCATTGGCCTTCACGCTGCGGATGCTGTAGCTGGGGTCGAAGTACTTGAGGTTCTGTTCCAGGCCGGCCCCGGCGAACGCCTCGCAGATCTTGTGCTTCAGGAACAGGCCGATGTCGCCGAACCGGACGTTCCCCGAGGCGTCGGTCTGGTTGGTCGCGCTCAGCAAATCTTGCCCGGCCCCCTCGGCCACCACGATCACCGCGTGGCCCGAGGCCCGGACCCGGCGGATCAGCACATTCAGGAACCCGTTCGGGCCGTCGAGCGCGATCGGCACCTCGGGGATGAGGACGAAGTTCGCGTCGTTGTGGGCGAGCGAGGCGTAGCAGGCGATGAACCCGGAGTGCCGGCCCATCACCTTCACGAGCCCCACGCCGTCCGGCGCGGCCTTGGCCTCGACGTGCGCCGCACGGATGACCTCCGCCGCCTCCGAGAACGCCGTCTGGAACCCGAAGCTCTGGTCGATAAAGTTGATATCGTTGTCGATTGTTTTGGGAATCCCCACGACGGCGATTTTGCCCCCCCGGCTGGCCACCTCGTCCGCTATAGCGTGCGCACCCCGCAAAGTCCCATCCCCGCCGATCACGAACAGGACGTTGATCCCCATCCGTTCGAGGCAGTCCACCATCTCGACGGGGTCCTGCTGGCCGCGGGAGCTGCCGAGGATCGTGCCCCCGTGCTCGTTGATCTGGCTGACGGACTGCGGGGTCAGGTCGAGCACCGGCCGCTTGTGCTTCGCGATGAACCCCTGGTACCCGCTACAGAACCCCTGGATCTTCTTGACGCCGTAGAGGAAGTGCAGCTCCATCACCAGCGCGCGGATGACGTCGTTGAACCCGGGGCACAGGCCGCCGCACGTCACGATCCCGGCCCGCGTCTTCGACGGGTCGAAGAAGATCTTGCGCCGCGGGCCGGCCGGCTCGAACCCGGGGATCTGGTCCGGCGAGACCCCGCGGCCGGCGAGCGCCGACGCGGTGTCGTCGAACAGCACCCGGTCGTTTTCGTCGACGTTGTAGTAGCTCCGCTTCCGCGCCTCGAGCAGCGGCATCATCGGGGAATCGATCCGGCACGCGCCGAGCGTCTTGACGACCAGTTCTTCGAGGTTGACCACGGGAGACCTTCACGGGACCGGGACGCGATGCCCGCGACCGCCGCACCGGAGACAGGGCGGGCTGTCGTCGGTTGCGCCGATGGAGCGTCGCTGCCGCCCGAGTGGACATTGTTCCAATGCCCGTCAACTGGTGCGGCGCGACAATGCACGGATCGCGGAGTTCGATGAAAGGAGAGCAATAGCAAGTTCGAGGCCAAACGAATCGGCACGGAAATCCTAGTCCATTCGGCCCGTACCACAGAATCGAAACTCGCCGTGCTTAATATCTGGGCACAACGTGTCGAATACGAGGCATTCGGGCCGAGCTACGGAACTCACCGGAACTTCGGGACTCGTCGGTACGGGGCGATACAATCGCCAACACGCACCCGCCACATTCCCGCCCGGAACCCCTTCGCACCGGAGCCCCCATGCGCCCGATGTTCGACGCGCACCTCGACCTCGCGCTCAACGCCCTCAACTACAACCGCGACCTGTTCCTGACCGTCGAGCAGCTCCGCGAGGTGGAGAAGGACTTCACCGACATCAAGTGCCGCAACCGCTGCACCCTCACCCTTCCCGAGCTGAAGCGGTGCCGGGTGGGGGTGTGCGTCGCGACGCTGCTGGCGCGCTCCGGCCCGGACGCCGCGAGCCGGTGGGGGTTCAAGCGCGGCGACATCGACTACGCCTCGCAGCACATCGCGTACTCGCACGCCTTCGGCTCGCTCGGCTACTACCGACTGCTCGAAGCGCAGGGGCACATCAAGTTCCTCCAGACCCGCGGCGAACTGGCGGTGCACTGGGCGGCGTGGGAGGCGGACCCGGCGAACACGCCGATGGGGGTCATCCTGAGCATGGAAGGGGCCGACCCGATCGTGAACCCGGAGCAGGTGCGGCACTGGTTCGACCTGGGGCTGCGGGCGGTCGGCCCGGCGCACTACGGCCGCAGCCACTACGCCTACGGCACCGCGACCGACGGCCCGCTCACCCCGGCCGGCGTGCAACTGCTCAAGGAGTTCATGAAGGTCGGCATGATCCTCGACGTGACGCACCTCGCGGACCAGTCCTTCTGGGAGGCGATGAGCATCTACGACGGCCCCATGCTGGCGAGCCACCACAACCTGCGGGCGCTCGTTCCGGGCGACCGCCAGCTCACCGACGACATGGTGAAGGAACTCGTGAAGCGGAACGCGGTGATCGGCTCGGCGTTCGACGCCTGGATGATGTCCCCGAACTGGGTCCGCGGCCAGACGAAGCCCGAGGTCGTCGGGCTGGAGGCGATCATCGACCACATGGACCGCGTGTGCCAGTTCGCCGGGAACGCGAAGCACGTCGCGCTCGGCACGGACCTGGACGGCGGCTTCGGCACGGAGCAGACGCCCCGCGACCTGAACACCATCACCGATATCCACAAGCTCGAAGACATGCTCGCCCGCCGCGGGTACAGCGCCGCCGACATCGACGGCATCTTCTACGGCAACTGGCTGCGGTTCTTCGGCTCGGCGCTGCCGGCGTGAGGTGCGAAGAGGAAGACAGTTTGATCCACAGATTACGCAGAAGACACAGATTTTCAGACAGAAGAGACAGAGAGCAGAAACCAAACACAGTCAGCAATCATCCGGCATGCTGTTCTGTCCTCTGTCCTCTGTCCTCTGTCCTCTGTCCTCTGTCCTCTGTCTTAAAATCTGTGTCTTCTGCGTAATCTGTGGATCACTCTCTTCTCGGGACTCACCCACCTACGGCGCTTGCGTGGCCGCGTGCGCCCGCATACCATCACCCCCATCACAGGGGGCGACGCTGTGGCCAGGGACAAGAAACCACCACCGACGAACGACGGCCCCGCGTGGGAGCAACTGCGAAGGCTGTTCCAGGCCGGGTCGCCCGAGTTCGTCGAGGTGCTCCGGCAGCGCGTGAGCGCGTCAATCCTCGCGGCGTTCGCCGAGACGTGGTACACCGACACCCGCGTCGAGGCCCGGCGGCTCCTGTTCGCCTACCTCGAACGCCCGCTCAACGCCCCGCGCCACGAGCCGCTCGTGAAGCGGCTGTTCAAGTTCGCCGACAACGCGGGCGACGACGCGGCGATGGCCCGGTTCCTCGTCGGGCTCGACCGCACCGTACGCCGCAAGCGCGGCACCGTGACGCGGTGGGACGCGCGGACCCGCTCGCACGAAGCCGTCGAGGTGATTTACACCCCGCCCGACACAACGCTCTCGCGGGACGACCGCGCCTACGCGGGGGTCTGGTTCACGCAGAACCGCGAGAAGTTCACGAGGGGCCGGTTCCTGTTCTCGGTGCCGACGCGGCAGTACCTGCGGCGGCGGGCGTGGCGGTACTTCCGCAAGCTCGGGAAGCGGCACCCGGACCGCTACGTCCCGGCGGTCTGCACGGCGCTGAAGCTGTACACCGACGCCGACGTCCCCGACGCGCTCGGCCTGCTCGACAACTGGGGGCTCGTCCACGTTCTGTTCCACCACTCGGCGGCACTCGAGTCGCGGCCGGTCGGCTGGTTCGTCTCGCCGACGGGCACGATTCAACAGCTCCAACCGGAGCCGATGTACCGGCCGCTCTGGTTGCGGAGCCCGGAGCCGATCTTCGACATGCTCGTGAACGCGAAGTGCCGGCCGGTGTGCCTGTGGGCCGCGAAGATGCTGCGGCAGCACTTCCCGCAGCGGATCGCGCAGGTGTCGCTCGACGAACTGCTCGACTGGCTCGTCAGCGAGAACGCGGTGCTGAACGACCTCGCGGTCGACGTGCTGGAGCGCATCGGCGGGCTGGAGGCGGTGCCGGTCGAGAAGTGGCTGAAGCTCACCGAGGCGGCCCGGCCCGACCTGCTCGACCGCATCTGCGAGATGGTCGCGCGTGTGGTGAAGCCCGAGCAGGTGTCGTTCACCGACGCGGTGCGGCTGGCGATGTTGCGGCCGGTTCCGCTCGCCCGGCTTGGCATGGCGTTCCTCAACGGGAAGAAGCCCGCGACCGCCGCCGAGGTGCAGGCGCTGTTCGCGCTCCGCGAGGCGCAGGCCGACCCGCTGCGGGCCGACCTCGTGAAGTGGGCGACGACGGTTCTCGCCGAGCGCTCCGACTTCTCCCCGCAGTGGGTGCTGGAGTTCCTCGACGGCCGGCACGAGGACGTGCGCGAGATCGGCTGGGAGTGGCTGCAAACCGACCCGCGCGCCCGCGACGACGTCGGCGTGTGGCAGCGGTTGCTGGAGTCGCCGTACGACAACATCCGGTTGCGGCTCGTCGGCATTCTCGAAGACCGCGCCAAGGAACGCGAGGGGCTGGCGAAGTTCTCGATGGAGCACGTCCGCTTCCTGTGGGCGACGGTGCTGCTGAACATCACGCGGGGCAGCCGGGCGAAGCCGTTCGTGGTGCGGCAGGTCATGGACCGCGTCGCGACGCACCCGGACGAGGCCGGCGAGTTGCTGCCCATCATCGCCGTGGCGCTGCGGTCGTGCCGCGGGCCGGAGTTCCGTGCCGGGCTGTCGGGCGTCGCGTCGTTCGTCGAGCGCAACCCGACCCGCCGCCCGCTGGTCGAGGCGGTGTTCCCGGAACTGACCTGGAGTTGAGTTCAAGCCCCCACGTTGCGACGTGGGGTTGCAAAGTCACGGTGTCCGTCGCGGTCCGAGACCACCATGCTGCGATGTTCCGTCGCGGTTGAAGTTGCTCGCGATTGCGTCCCCCGAGCCGTTGGTCTTTTCGCCGCCACCCGCACCGGGGCGGAGGACTGAATCGACGTGCGTCTCCTCCGCCCCGGTGCGGGTGGCGGCGCGCGTGAACGCCTCGGGTCCCGGATCGAAGTCGGTCGCGGCGGACACCGCGAACCCACCTTCGGTGGAACGAAGGCGGAAATTCGAAGCACGAAATCCGAATCAGAAAAGCACCGCTCTTCCTTTCGGATTTCGTGCTTCGAATTTCGGATTTGATTGAGGTCAGTCATGCAGCTTCAAACGGCGTACCGCGGGCGCAGTGCGGTCACCCAGTCGGCGGCGGGTCTGGCGGTGGCGCTCGCGCCCAACCTGCGCCGCGACCGCGTGAGCTACGTCGGCGCGTTGCGGCACCCTCTGAGATTCCGCGAGGCGATGTCGGCGCTGCACGATGTCGTGATCTCGGACCTGCGGTTCAAGCCGAAGGACAAGAAGGGGTACGAGGAGTGGAAGAAGCAGGAGGCCGAGTTCGAGCGGCGGATTCGCACCGAGGCGGTGACGCTCAAGCGCTCGCAGCTTGGGGCCGAGAAGAACAAGCCGGTGCCGAAGGGGCTGGAGCAGCGGTTCGAGCGGTGCCGCAAGAAGTACTGGGACGCGCGCAACAAGTACGGTTCGATGCTGCTCCGCGAGGACCCGGCGTTGTGGCGGATGCTGATGCCGTGCGACCCGGTCATCACCGTCAGCCCGGACGTGCTGTTCTTCGAGTGCTTCAGCGCCGACGAGAGCACCTACGGGTGCCTCAACGTGGAGCGCGACGCCTTCCGGCACGAGACCGACGTGGCGCTGGGCACCACGAACGTCGACTACTCGTGGCGGCTGTACGAGCACTTCCAGACGATCCGGAGCTACCGCGAGACGCGGTTCACCATCGACCCGATGGGGTTCGAGGTGAAGACGAACAGCGAGGGCGACGGCAACTACCGCGAGGAGAAGATCGAGCTCCCGCAGTCGTGGCTCCGCGGGTTCGCGACGCTGCAATCGGCAATGAGCCTGCCGATGAAGCGGGTGCCGGTGAGCCGCGAGGGGCTGTACTCGCTGGTCGCGTTCCTGAAGCGGCACAAGGCGAAGGCGTCGCCGCGGGCCGTGCGCTTCGAGCTGGAGCCGGGCCAGCCGGTGAGGATCGTGCTGGAACCGTGGAACACGGAGATCGCGCTCCACGACACGCCGTACCCCGGGCCGAAGAAGGAGACGATCCGCGTGTGGGGCCGCGACCGGCTCCGCGTTCTGGGTCGCCTGCTGCCGGTGCTGGACCGCGTCGACGTGTTCCTCCTCGGCACGGGCCTGCCGGCGTTCTGGGTGTGCCGCATGGGCGAGATGCAACTGACGCTCGGCCTGAGCGGGTGGACGACGAACGACTGGACGTCGGGCGGCAGCGCGCTCGACCAGCTCGTGCCGCCGGTCGAGCCGAGCGAGGGCGTGATGCGCGACATCGCGGCGGCGTTCCGGGCCGACCCGACGTGGAAGCTCAGCGCGCTCGCGACGCGCACGAAGGCCGACACCGCGACCGTCTCCGCGGGGCTCAACAAGCTCGCGCTGCTCGGTCAGGTGATTCACGACCTCCCGCACGGCGTCTACCGCTGGCGGCAGGTGATGCCGGTGACGCTGTCGGCCGAGGTGATTGGTCCCGAGAACGAGGAGACCGTCGCGGCCCGGCAACTCACCGGGTGGAAGGTGCGGGTGACGAGCGAGAGCACCGACGCGAACGGTCAGCGGCACGTCGCGGGCATCGTCGACGGCCGCTCGACCGCGGAACTCACGCTCGACGGCGACGACCGCATCGTCGGCGGGAAGTGCGGGTGCTCGTACTTCTACACCGGCGGCCTGCGGAAAGGCCCGTGCCGGCACCTCCAGGCGCTCCGCAACAAGTTGCTGGGGCTCGGCCAGGAGTCAGTGAACCTCGACAACTGGTTCAAGCGGTTCACGAACTGAAATGCGAATGCTGATCGGTGTTGAAGCCATCGGTGGTTGGCGGGCCGCCACGGAGGGCGGCCCCTACAAACCAAACGCGAAC
>NZ_JBHYGG010000084.1:0-14758 GCF_051859125.1 Gemmata sp. | reverse complement strand
TGGGAGCTTCAGCAACCCTCATGCTACCTCGCCACGGACGGTCACAGAATCGGCATCAGTCGAGCTTAAAGCGTATCGCGGCCGCCCCGAGTTGAGTTCGCCCGAGACCGCCCGCCATTTGACGGCACGGCCGGCCGCTTGTCCAGCACCGCACCCCGGAGCACCGCATGAGCGACGACCGAGAGCCCCGCCTGTTCCGCCGCGTGTCCAGCGACCAGTACGCGGTCTTCGACCCCGCCACCGGCCTGTACTCCACCCTCCCGGCCGCCTTGGTGCCGGAGTTGGTCCGGGCCGACCCCGAGCGGGTCCGGCTCAGCCTCGCCGCGGCCCGGCCGCACGAGGACGACACCCCGACGAGCCGGGGACGACGACCCGGACGAGGACACGGACGACGAGTTGACCGAGGAGGAGTGGGGCCAGATCAGCTACGACCAGAACACGGGCGAGTTCCGCATGTTCTGACGCCGCGAACTGCGTGACCATCTCGGTCACTCAGGTCCACGCCCCCCGGAGCGCTGCACCGTGACCAGCACCGAGGCCGACGACACCCCCGTCCCTTTCGACTACGCCGGCCTCGCCAAGCCGGACCGGGCGTGGCTGCACCGCGCGGCGGCCGAGCTGCGGGTCCGGCTACGTCACAGCGTCCAGGAAGTTCTCGCCCCCGGTCAGGTGCTGGCCCGCGCCCGGAAGCGGTTGGGGCGGGGCCGGTGGGAGCCGTGGCTGTCGGCCGAGGCCCAGGTCCCCCGCCGCACCGCGTCCCGGCTCCTGGCCGTTCACAAGGTGTTCGGCGCGGCCGACCCGAACGTCCTGAAGCACGTCACCCCGACCGCGCTCTACGCACTGTCGGAGCCCGGGGTGCCGCAGTCCCTCCGGGAGTACGCGGTCGAGCAGGCCCGGGACGGGGCGGCCGTGACCAGGGCCTCGTGCGGGTGTGGCTCGAGGTGCACCGCGCCGGCCCTGTCGCCCCGCTGAAGCTCGCCTCGAAGGACCCACCGCCCCCGCCCGCGCACGTGGACGCCGACGCGGTCCACGCGGCCGACAACTGGCCCGCGCTCGTGGGGCTGTTGCGGGGCGGCGCGTCCGTCCACCTCAGCGAGGTCCGCGACGCCGAGAACGGCGACCCGATGGTGAGCGGCACCGCGATCGCCGCCGTCCACCCTCCGGGGGGAAGTCAGGGCCGGACCGTGCGCAAGACCGCCACCGGCAAGACGCTGGAGGTCGTGGTGCTGGAGCTGACCGGCGGGTGCCGGGTGGAGAAGTGCCGGGGGCGGTGCGGCGAGGTGAAGCCGCTCGACCTATACAGCCGCCGGGTCGACAGCCCGGACGGGCGGAACCACTACTGCCTGGCGTGCGAGCGGAACCGGGTGAAGGCGTACGAGAGGCGGAAGGCGGAGCGGGCCGGCGCGGCTGGTGTCGAAGAACCTGCCCCGGCCCCTTGCGTTCCCAGCACCTCGCCGGTATCGTCGGCCCCGGCCGCGTGACAATTTCCAGGGGATCCGCGATGAGCCCGGCGGGCGAGAAGAACACGTCGGCCGCACCCCTCTCCCCGGCCCTGCAGCGACTCGCCGACGCCGCGAAGAAGCTGACCGCGACCCGGGCGCGGCTGGAGATGTGGCGGAACGTCGCGTGGGTGCTCACCCCGACGACAACGGATCCCATGACCGGCGTGGCGGTGAGCCTGCCACGGCACCGGCTCACTTGACGTGGCAGCGTTCCTACCCAATCCCCAAAATCGACTCCACGACCCAGCACCCCCTCGTGTGCCCTGCCGCCAGTCGGCAGTGGTCGAGGACGTGCACGTCGTCGCACCCGGCGTCCTGGAGCGCGTCGGCCAGGATCGGCATCCGATCGAACGCCGACTCCGCCTCGATCCCACGGGCCAGCGCAACGACCGTGCCGGTCCGCCAGGCGCGATCGAACCGCGCCGGTGCTTCCGAGGGTCCCATCACCTCTTGGACCACCTCGAACTGGACCTCCGCCTCTCCGACCCGCCCGGCCCCGGTCGCCACGACGGACCGGGCGTACAGCGCGGCCTTGGCCGCGATCCAGTGGGGGTACTCGACCCCGGCCCGCGCGGCCCCGATGTACGGACCGTGCCGGGCGACCTGGCCTTCTAGGGCGGAGACGGCATCCTCGCACCACGGGCACTCCCCGCAGCACTCGATCAGCCGGGCGTACCGTCGAACAGGGACCAGGGACAGCCAGAGTGGCTGACGCGTTTCCCGCGCGTCCGCGGCCCGGAGCCGGGCCAGTTCACCCGGACCGATCCGCCCGCGGGCGTGCGCTTCCGTCGCCTCGACGGCGGCGCGGCTCAATTCGGTCGGCAGGTCGTCCCAGGAGCGTCGGAGGAACGCGGCGGTGAGGGTGTGGAGCCGGCGGGGCGGGGCAGTGAGAAGGAGTTGTGCGATCGCGCCAGGAGACTGCGCTTCGAGCCAGTCGTCTTCGGCCATGCGAACCCGCTCGTCGGTGGAGCGGGCGTTGGTCTGTGACCCGACCTGCGGCCGGGCGAGGGAAGGGGCAACCGGTGGGTGCCGGTATCGTGGTGGTACTCTACCAGGCCCCTGGCGAGTGAGCAAGAAGGCGAACGATGTTCGGCCGCGGCTGGTACCGCGAGCGTCGGCTGGACCGCTGTGGCGCAATCGCGCCACCCGCCCGGCCCGGTCCTTGGCCGGCCGCGCGAACCGCACCTCCGGCTCGCACTTCCCTCACCAGAATTCGGCTACCGCCCGCCTTGCTTCCCCCACAGTGGGGAACAGGCCGAGGTTGTAGCGAACCCCGAGGTCGCACGGCCGGGCCTGGAACTTCCCACCCTTCACCCGGCGGATGAACCTGTCCGGGTCGTTCTGGAGGCGAGCACCGCGGCGGGCGGGAGCGCCGGTCGTGGGCGCTTGGGGTGTCCGGGTTGGCCGCCCTTGTGCCGTCCCGTGGCGGGTCGTGGTGGCGCGGGTTTGACGTGTGGGCCGTCGGTGGAAGGCTGCAGGGACGAGTTGGAGGAGTTCTGGTTGAGTCGAGCTTCCAACGCGGCGATGCGTGCCTCGAGTGCGGCAATGACCGCCAAGATGGCTGCGTGTGTCGTTGCGGGCAGTTGAACCCACAACTCCTCGGGGATCGGAGGCGTCATTGCCATGCCCACACAATCGGCGGTCCTGGCCTCGCTGGCAAGTCGACCGCCGATCAGACCCCGTGAACGGTTACTCCTGACTTCTCTCCGACGAGAGCCCGCCCGTGAGCCGCGACCGTGACCGGTGACAAGACGCCCGCTACCATCACGTCCACGGACCCAGCGGCCGAGCGCGTCGAGCAACTGCGGAAACTGTTCCCCGAGTGCTTCGCGGAAGGGCGCAGCGACTTCGACAAGTTGCGGGCGGCGCTGGGCGATGCGGTCGCGGCCGGGCCGGAGCGGTTCACCTTATCGTCGGCCGGGCGTGCCGACGCCGCGGCGCTGCTCCAGACGCCCGTCCGGCTCAAGTCCAACCCCGTTCTGGATCGGAAGATCGCGGCGTGGTTGACACGTCCGGTGGGTCGGCCGTTGGGGAAGCCGAGGTTCGTCTGCCACAGCTTCCGGTATCGGGCCGGGTCGTGGGACCGGGACCGCCGAGTGGTGGTGGAGATCGCGTGGCACGCCAGCGAGTTGTTCCCGCGGGTCGGGTTCGTGGTCACCAACTTGAACTGGCGTTCGAGGCGGGTGATCCGGTTTTCCAACGAGCGTGGTACGGCGGAGCAGTGAATCAAGGAAGGCAAGAATGCGTTGAACCGGGCCACGTTGTCGTGCCGGCGGTTCCGGAACAACGCGGCCCGGTTGCAGTTGTTCGCCTTGGCCTACAACCTGGCCAACGTCGTGCGGCAGTTGGCGCTGCCGAAGCCGATCCGACACTGGAGCCCGACGATGCTGCGTGAGAAACTTGTCAAGATCGGGGCGAAGGTCGTGTCGCACTCGAAGTACGTCATCTTCCAGTTGGCGGAAGTGGAAGTGCCGCGGACGTTGTTCGCGGCGATCTTGACCCGGATCGGGCGGTTGCGGCGGGCGTGCGACACGGGGTGAAGGTAGGAGCGTTTGCGAACCCGATCCGTCCATCGTGGCTGACCAACGGCGCCAAGGGGCCGCGGTGCGACTCACGGGCCGTTTACGACGTACCCCGGGCCGAAAAACGGTAGGAGAAGTGATTGGGAGAACTGTTCGACCGTGGTCAAGAACTCATCCGGCCGCGAAAATCGTTGCGGACCACCCTTCGCGGGGGTACTTTGTGACCGCACAGCTGATTCGTGTTCCCAGAGGCGTTCACCTGGGAAAGATCGGCCTGTGCGGTCAGTTCGGCCCACCACCCCGAAAGATACTCGTCATGACGGACGCGGTCCCCGCCCCCCCCGGCGCGCCGGTCGGCCTGCTGCTCGATCAACGCCGCACGCTCGCGCTGTTCCTCATCAGCGCCGTCGGGCTGTTCCTCGAACTGCTGCTGATCCGCTGGATCGGGACCGAAATCCGCATCTTCGCGTACCTCCAGAACACCGTGCTGGTGGTGTGCTTCCTCGGCCTCGGCATGGGCTGTTGGGACTGCCGCAAGCCGTTCGCACTCCGCCACATCCTCCTGCCGCTCGGCGTGCTGGTCGCGCTGCTGGCGATCCCGCCGACCCGCGCCGCGGTCGGCGAAATCAGCGCGCTCCTCGGCGGCTTCAGCGACTTCCTCATCTGGGATCCGTCCACCTCCGCCGGCGCGATGGGCATTCTGACGCCGGTCGCCGGCCTCGCCCTCACGCTCGGGTTAATGCTGCTGCTGCGGGAGACGTTCGTCCCCGTCGGGCGGTTACTCGGCCGGTTGATGAGCGACCACCCGAACACGATCTGGGCGTACTCGGCCAACGTCGCCGGGAGTCTCGTCGGCATCTGGCTGTTCGTGGCGGCGAGCGCACTTTACCAGCCGCCGGTGGCGTGGTTCGTCGCGTTCGCGGCCGGCGCCGCGGCGTTCGCCGGCACCGGCGGGTACTCGCGGCGCGGCGACCTCGTGGCGCTCGCGGTGGTCGTGGCGCTGGCGGCCGCCGCCAGCATCGAACCGGCGTTCGAGGACACCCGCTGGACGCCGTACCAGAAGCTGTCGCACCGCGAACAGAACTCGGCCACCGGGGCGCGCGAGGAGTGGAAGAAGTGGGTGCTCGGCGAGCGTCGCGGGTTCGTCACCGGGCCGGGGCAGACGTTCGTCGCGGTCAACAACACCGGCTACCAGGCCACCATCGACCTGCGGCCGGAAACCGTGGCGGCGAGGCCGGCGGTGTACCCGCCGGAGCAGCGCGGGTACTCGCAGTACGACCTGCCGGCCAAGTTCAACGCCGACCCCGAGCGCGCACTCGTCGTCGGCGCGGGCAGCGGGAACGACGCGGCCGGGCTGCTGCGGAACGGGCTGAAGCGCGTCGTCGCCGTCGAGATCGACCCCGGCATCATCGAGATCGGCCGCGCCAAGCACCCCGAACGGCCGTACGACGACCCGCGGTGCGTGGTCGTCAACGACGACGCCCGCAGCTACTTCGCGACGAGCGGCGAGCGGTTCGACGTGATCGCGTTCGGGCTGCTCGACTCGCACACCACCAACGCCATGACCAACGCCCGCCTCGACCACTACGTGTACACCGTCGAGAGCCTCGCGCGCGCGCGAGAACTGCTCGCCCCGGGCGGCGTGATGGTGCTGAGCTTCGAGGCGCAGAAGCCGTTCGTCGCGGACCGCATGGCCGGGGCACTGGAGCGGACGTTCGGGCACAAGCCACTGGTGTTCCGCATCCCGTACAACGGGTACGGCTGGGGCGGGCTCCTCTTCGTCATCGGCGACGACCAGGGCGCGATTGAGAGTCGGATCGCGGCCGACCCGAAGCTGGCCGGGCTGATCCGCGAGTGGCAGGCCGGGGCCCCGGAGATGACCGGCGCCACGCGGCTGGCGACCGACGACTGGCCGTACATTTACCTCGAACAGCCGACCATTCCGGTGCTGCACTACCTGCTCGCGGCGACGCTCGCCGTGCTGTTCGTCAACGGCCTGATGCGGTTGGAGCTCGCGCCGGCGATGAGGGCGTGGGGCCGCTCGAGCTGGCACTTCTTCTTCCTCGGGGCCGCGTTCATGCTGCTGGAAGTGCAGAACGTGAGCAAGGCGGCGGTGGTGCTGGGCAACACGTGGGTGGTGAACGCGGTCATCATCTCCGGCGTGATGGTGATGATCCTGCTGGCCAATCTCATCGCCGCCCGCTTCCCGCGGCTGCCGCCCGTGCCCGTCTACGGGCTGCTGATCGCCTCGTGCATCGGGCTGTACGGCCTCGACCTGTCGCGGTTCGCGTTCCTGCCGTACGCGACGAAGGCGCTGGTGGTCGGGCTGCTGACGAGCCTGCCGATGCTATTCAGCGGGGTGGTGTTCATCCGCTCGTTCGCGGCGACCGACCGGAAGGACGCGGCGCTGGGGGCGAACCTGATGGGCTCGCTGGTCGGCGGGCTGCTGCAGTCGGTGACGTTCGTGATCGGCATCAAGGCGCTGCTGCTGATCGTCGCCGGGCTGTACCTGGCGGCCATTCTGACGCGCCCGCGGCGCGCCGCAGATGCGCCGGAAGTGGTCGCGGCGGCCGCCGTGTGAGTGGCCGTGGGCGCGGCGGAAGCGGGTGCGGTGGGGCACTCGGTCCGGCCGGCCGAGTGCCCCACCGTGAGTGGCGTTACGGGCCGACGGCGTCGAACACCGCGGCCAGCAGGTCGTCGGCGCGGAACGGCTTGCGCAGGAACCGGCCAGCCCCTTCCCCTCGAACCCGCTCGTCGCCTCCTGGGCGGCGAACCCGCTCATCAGCACCACCCTCACGTCCGGGCGGTGGGCGCGCATTAGGCGGTACGCCTCCGACCCGCCCACCCGCGGCATCCTCAGGTCGAGCAGAACCAGTACGAAGGCGTTCGGGGCGCTCGAGAACGCCTCGACGCCGTCCTGCCCGTCGACCGCGACGGTCACCGCGAACCCGGACAGCTCCAGTTGGAGGAGTTTAGACGTGCCGGAAGTGGTGCCCCACTGGTGAGCGCCGTTCCGAAACTCCTAGGGCCACATTTTATAGCCTGCCACTTTCAGTTCGCCCAGACCCTTCGGGACATCGTCGGCAACCCGTTCCGTCCAGTCGCCTTCTCCCCGGAGTAGCGCACCGACACCGCGGTGCCACTCGCCGGACAAACTCGGCGGCTGCACCCAACACGTATTCGGACTCGCACGGCGCACCCCCGAAGGGGTGGCGGTGGGTCGGGGGTGGCTACCCGACCGGTCCCGATGCTCATTCGTACCCGCGATCACGGCCATTCAAGGCGGCTGGCTTCTTCCCGAGGGGATGTCCCGTTTGTGGCGGCTCGGGCGGCGGGCCGGGCGTCACCGCCAGGACCGGAAGACGCACCACGAACTCGCTCCCGTGACCGAGACCGGCACCGGAGGCCTCCACCGTGCCGCCGTGCATCTCCACCAGGCTCCTCACCAGCGTGAGACCGATGCCCAACCCGCTGACCGAGCGCTCGATGGACGTATCGACCTGGGTGAACATGTCGAAGATGCGGTGGCGCTGGTCGGCGGCGGTGCCGATGCCGGTGTCCCGCACCCGGATGACCGACGCCATCGTCACCATCGACGCCACCGGCTGCCAGAAGGACATCGTCGGGCGCATCGTGGCGGCCGGTGGTGACTGCGTCATCGCCGTCAAAGGGAACCAGCCCAAGCTCCACACCGCGATCGAAGCCTTCTTCCACGACCAGATCGACCGCGACTTCCACGGCCTCCAGTACCGCCGCTACGAGACCGCCGCTACGAGACCCGAGACGAGGGGCGCGGCCGCACCGACGAGCGGGCCCATTCCCTCGCCAGGATCCCGCCCGGGTTCGCCCCGGCCGACGACTGGCCCGAGGTCCGGGCCATCGGCTATGCCCTCCGAGTGACGATACACGGTGAGGGGTGTGAAGTCGGTGGAAGTGGTGTACGGGGTCACCAGTCTGTCGATGCGGCGGGCGAACGCGGCGACACTTCTGTCCATCCTCCGGAACCACTGGCAGATCGAGAACGGGTTGCACTACGTCCGGGACGCGACGCTGGGCGAGGACGCATGCCGGGTCCGTAAGGGGGTGGCCCCGCAGGTGTTGGCGGCCCCGCAGGTGTTAGCGGCCCCGCGGAACGCGGTCATCCACCTGCTGACCGAGGTGGATGCCGAGAGCCGCCCGGAAGCCATCGAGATCCTCCAACTCCACCCCGAAGAAGCCAGAAGGCTTATCGGAATCCCTCAATGTGAATAACGGAACGGCCCTGCGGGTGCATGTATCAGAGCGGAACGTCTTGCAGCAGTCGCAGGCGGCGCGGTATTCTCCGACCATCAATTCGATGATGACGACCTTGCGGAAAGCGATGTCGCGAATGAGTCGAGAGTGAGTCCTTCCGATGTCCGATCCGGCCACATTGGGGACAGGGGAAGGATTTTGGGGCGCAACTCTGGCGGAGAACGCGGACACGAGTGGCATCCATGCCTGTGTCCTTCGAGGGTCGGTGTGGTAACCCCCAAGAAGGCACAGGCTGGATCTTTTGGGAAGATCAATCAGCGCAACGTGTTACAACCTGTCGCGTCCAACGAGAAGTCTCGATTAATGAGTATCTTTCGTGCCGCAGTGATAGCGGGCGACCGGTCACACCCATTCCATTTCACGCTGAACCAGCACACGGGGGTATTCGCATGTCTCAACCGCGTTCCGCCGCGACCGCACTTCACGCACTCATCACCTTCGGCACCCTGACGGCGTGCTACCTGGGACTGTCGGGCGGCCGGGTCGCGGTCGTCACGGACCTGCCGCAGGACTACACCTCCGCCCGGGCGCTGCTGCACGGCGGCGACCCGTACGAGTCGCTGTTCACGCTCCAGCCGAAGCACGGGCTCGACCCGCCGCCCGGCGACGTGATGGTGAAGTCGAACCCGCACCCGCCGGTCGCGGTGTTGATCACCCTCCCCTACGCGGGGCTCGACTACGACACCGCCCTCCGGGCGGTCCAGTGGACGCAACTCGTCATCCTCGCGCTCGTGTGGGCGGTGTGCTTCGAGGTGTTCCGCCCGCCACTGCCGGGGTGGGCGTGGGCGCTGGCCGGCGGCCTGCTCGGGTTATGGTCCCCGGTGTGGCAGGGCGTTATGTGGGGGCAACCGGTCGGGTTGCTCGCCGCGGGCACGCTCCTCCTCTGGGTGCTCGCGAGGTCGGAACGGCCGTTCGCGTTCGGCCTGGCGCTGGTGGCCGTCACACTGGTCCGCCCGTTCGTCGCCATCCACATCGTCCAGACGTTCGGGTGGAATCGAAGGCAGCAGTTCCGGATGGCCGCGGGGATGCTCGTGGGCGGAATCGTCCCCTTCGCGCTGCTCGGGATCACCCCCTGGGACTGGTACCGACTCGCCCAGGACGCGAGCGGGTACGTCCCGTGGTGCGGTTCGGTCCCGGGCGTGCTGGGTCTCGGGGCGGCGGGGGGGCAGGTGCTGTACGCGGTCGTGGCGATGCTCCTGGGCTGGTTCCGCTGGCGCGGGCTGTCCGCGGACGCGACCGCGGCACTCGCGGCGACCGCGGCCATGTTGGCTTACCCACTCGCCTGGTACTACTACGACCCCAGCCTTCTGCCGGTGGTCGCGTGGGTCACGGCGCGGGCGGTGCCGACCGGCAACCGCGCGGCTGCGTGGGGGCTCGTCGGGTACCTCACGCTGCGGACGATTCCGAACATGGTGGTCGCACCCGGCGGGCAGGGCCTCGGGCAGGTGCTGGCGGAGAACCAGGCCTGGCTCCAGGTGACGGGCCGGGCGCTGTTGTTGCTGGCGGTCGTCGCCACCGCCCGCACCCGCCCGGTCAGTGCGAGTGGGCCTTCTTGAAGTGTTCGGCCACCTTCTCCATCATGGCGTGCCAGCCGCAGTCGTGGCACGGCGGTCCGGTAGCACTTCCCGCAGTACAGCGGGCCGCCGTGCGAGAACTGCCGGATCTCGTCCGCGGTGACCACCTCGTCGCATAGGGCGCAGTCGAACTCGGCCATCAGGTCGTCGTCGGCGTCGGTCAGGGCGACCCAGGCCAGGAGCAGTCGGTCGCGGCGGGCCTGCTTCGCCCTCGCGCTCTGGCGGCCGCCCCTGCTCGTGTTCGATCGCGATGCCACGCGCGGCGAGGTGCTCCCGCCACTCGTCGAGGCTTTCGGGGCGGACGCCGAGGGCGAGGTGGCCGGGGCCGGTCGAGCCGTGTGGCGGGAGCCCGCCTTCGCGGAGCGTCGCGGCCGGGTCGAAGACCAGCAGGACGCTACCGGGACCGGCGCGGAAGAAGACGTGCCGCCCGGCCTCGCGGGCGATGATTGGCAGCCCAAGCACGCCGGCGTAGAACGCCTCGGCGGCCGCGAGGTCGGCGCCGTACACGGCCGTTTCCACGACGGCCTCGACCGGCGGGGCGGGTGTTGGTGTCGGCATGCGGGCCTCCTGAGGGTAAGTTACCAGGCGGATCAACCCGGGCCGCTCGAAGCGGTGCTTCGCCGCGAGGCCGGCGGTGCTACCGGCCGGCGTGATGGTCCGCCACGCCGCCTGGGGCGACACGTCCCATCTGATTGTGCGCCACCGGCTGCTCGCCTGGTCGGCCGCCGGATACACGGGGCAGGTCGCCCGACCGGACGATCTCGAGGTCGAGGTGCTGACCCCGGAAGCGACCGTGCGGGCCATCCGGGCCGGCGACGCACCCGACCTCCACCACACCGCGAGCCGGTGGGTATGATCCGGCAACGGCCGGCCGCCACACCCGGAGAGACCAGATGGGGACCAAAGCGAACCGCGGCCCGCGAGCCGCCGACCGAGGTGACGTCTCGAGACTGGAAGACATCCCGAACGTCGGGCCGGCGGTCGCCGCCGACCTCCGCCGGCTCGGGATCACCGCGCCGGGTGAACTGGTCGGGCGTGACCCGTACGCGTTGTACGACGCGTTGTGCCGCGCCACCGGGGTGCGACACGACCCGTGCACGCTCGACACCTTCATTGCCGCGGTCCGCTACATGGGGGCGGGCCGAAGGAGCCGTGGTGGGCCTTCACCGCCGAACGCAAGCGGGAACTCGCGGCCCGAAAGGCCGGGAAGCAGTGACGGGCTACCCCGTGCCGGCCCGCATCCGCTCGACCAGTCCCGCGAGTTGCCGCCGCATCTCGTCCGCGGGCAACTGGACCCGCTGCCCGTGCCCCGGCAGCACCCACTCGAACGGGAACCCGAGGAGCCGCCGCACCGACTCGGTCTGCCGCGGCCAGGAGTACCAGCAGTAATCGGGCGACGCCGTTCGCCGCTGCTCGTGCCGGTCGAAGTCGAGGTGGTCGCCGGTGAACAGGAACCGATCCCCGACCAGCAGGACGCAGTGCCCTTCCGCGTGTCCGGGCGTCGGGATCGCGACGAAGCCGGGTGCGAGCTCCCGCGGGTCGGTGCCGTCGAGCACCACCTCGGCGTCCGGCTGCGACGACAACTCGGCCCGGTGGACGTACCGCGTGCTGCCGAACTGCCGGGCGTACCGCTCGGCGTCGGCCGCGTCGTCCCGGTGAGTCAGGAACAGGTGGGCGACGCCGCCCAGTTGCTCGAACCGGCGGACCAGCCGGGGCAGGAACTTCGGCGAGTCGATCAGCCAGTTGCCCTCGGGATGGCGGACGAAGTAACTGTTCCCGCCGTATGACTTCGGCGAGTTGAAGCCGCAGTAGAACACCGGCTCCTCGATCACCAGCGGGAAGTCGTCCATTGCGGCCGCCGACATCACCCCAGCAGCTTCGCGAACGCCCGCTTGATGCCCGCGTGGCCCTCGTACTTCTCCAGCCACTTGGCGTGGTCGTCGACGTCGAGCCGCAGCCCGCTCTCGCCTCGATCCTCGGCCATCTCCATGAACTCGGGCGCCGGCAGGTAGTAGCTCCACCGCTCGCCGCCGTCGTCGAGCAGGAACGCCAGCACCCCGTGCGCCTCGACCAGCGGCTTCGCCTCGTCACGCTTGATGTCCAGGCCGACCTTGCACGCCTCGATCTTCACGGGGACGAACGCGGTGTGGGCGCGGTCACATGCGACCAGGTTCACGCCCTTGTTCACCACCGACAGGTACGCCCGCAGCCCGTTCACAATTAGGGCACTCGCGACCTCGCCGCCCAGGCCCTCCATGTCGAGCACCATCCCGGTGTCGCGCTGGCGGACGGGCGCGACGGGGTCCAGCGGGAGCGGGACCACCGGGATCGGCTCGTCGTCGTCTACTTTGTACCCGCGGTTCTTCGCGGGCTTGGTCTTCGTCTTCGCCATGGTTCGTCCGACCCTCCGGGGAAACAGTCAGTTTAGCACGCGGGCGCGGCCGGACCAACCCGTGGGGTTCCACTTGCGCGACGCGACCGCCCGTGACACCCTCTTCCCGCTGGTGAACGGCCCCTCCCCAGGGCTCTGCTGCGTAACGCACGCGGTCCACCAGCGTGATTTGCGTCCGGTACGCCGTGGGGCCAGGAAGGGAAGATCGATTTGAACGTTGCTGGTCCCGTCTACCATTCCGGTGACCTTCGAGATCGGTTAGGTCTACGCCCGCGCGGGCGTGGAGCGGGAAGGTCGGCACGGCGTTCGCTAAGTCACGGGTCCGCATCCCTCTCCCACACGGACCGTTGCCCAAATGACCCTCTCCCCCAGCAGGACCGAAGCGTTTCTCTTCTGGCTCGAACACACCCACGGCCGACTCGAACCGTCTTCCCGAGTGGAAGCGGTCCACACGGGCGGCGTCCTTCTCTTGGACGGGAAGGCGGTCACCCAGAAGCACCTGCACCGGTACGCCGCCGACTGGTTGCGTCAGACGAACCCGGCCACCATGACGGAAATCGACACCGTCGTACACACGGCCGTACTCTTCGTCCTGAATGGCCCGACCGGCTCACCCGTCGCACGCTGACCACCTGCGACGCGAACAAGACGAGCGGCTCCGGGGAGCGATCCCCGGGGCCGTGCCTTCTTCAAGGGTACGACAATCGCCAGAAACCGGGCGCCACCGCTCGGCCTGTCCCGCGTCCAGCCGTGCCTCGACGCGACTGGCGGCGGTCGCGAGGGCGGCGGGCACGCCCCACGTCTCGACCTTGGCCGCCTTCGGCGGCCCCTTCTCCCCGAGCGGGGGCACCTCCTCCCGCTCGTGAACCTCCGTGGGGAACCCGGCCGCCCACAGGGCCGCTCGCACCGACCCGCGTACCACGATCGGAGCAGGTCCTCGACCGCGCGGCCGGCGGCCGACTTCCCGGGCCGGGCGACCTCGGCCACTTCGAGCGGCTCGAACCGCTCGCCGCCCTCGCGGGCCTCAACGAGCCGGCGGACGTGGTCCTCGTTGGCCGGGAGCGGGACGCCCGTGATCCAGTTCACAGGTTCGCAGTCGTCAACCGCGACCTGGGGCAACTTCACGGCGTCGAAGGCCGCCATCTCGATCGAGAGCGGTATCGTTCCTCGACACGCTCACGACGAGCGGCACCGTGACCCTGACCGTCGCCAACACACGCTCCGCGGCGGCACCGGCATTGGGACGGGGGCGCTGACCGTGGATGCCGTAACGGTGAACTCGGGCGGCATCATCGCGGGGAACATCGCGGGCCCGGGGACCGGCAGTTCGCTTGCGCTCGGGTCGGACAGCTTCGACCTGAGGACCGGGTCGGGCGTGGCACTGAGCTCGGTGGCGGGGTTCAACCCGGACCAGGGGTGCTGGGCGGTTGAACTGCTCCTGGGGAGTAGCGAACGCTCGCCCGCCGGGAAGGCGTGACCCGGAGCTCGCTTGTCCAGGCTCTGTCACTTGAGGGTGGCGGACGAGTACATCGGGTGCGAGAGCGCCGCGGTGCTCGCGGCGTTGGCACCGATGGCGGCGGGGTGTTGTGCGGTCGGGGACGGAAAGTCGGCGTGTTGAGCGGCCCCGCGGCGGAATCTTCCGCCCGCCTTCCACCATCTATTAGCTCGCAGGGGTGAAGGCCCAGCGGTGAACACGGGCGGCCGGGCCCCGCCCCGCCGCCCGACGCACGGCGAATGTCCCTTTCGCGTTGCCCATGAACCCGAAACGGAGGTTTCCGATGCTGGAGGCCACGCTCTCCAACGGGGTGCTGTCCGTCACCCTCCTCAGGAGCGAGGCCGCGGAGCCCCGCAAGATCGCCATCGAAAGTGAGTAAGGTGCTGGTGTGGGCGGCGGCCCTCGCCGCCGCCGGACTGGCGATGGAAGAGGTCGCCGCGGTGCTGGAGTAGTGGTGCACGCTGGCCTGCCCGGCGCTCGCGGGTTGGCCCGTCGAGCGCGTGGCGGTCACCGACGTGCCCGGCCTTGCCCTCACCGCCGAGCGGATCACTGCCAGGTGGCGGCTGGCGGCTGAGCCTGAATCTCGTTGATGGCTCTCCCTCTCCAACCTGGGGAGGAAGAGTCAGGAAACGGTTACCCGTGACCAAGCACGTGCCGCCCTCTTGGCAGTGGCATGTTCCGTCCCTAACATTCATTTTCCGACTGACGGCGACAGGGTGTCTGGCTTGAGTTGAGTAACTCGGCGGCACATCGCGATGCGATCGGAGCTGCGAATCTGTCGATCGTCGGAATTTGATAGAGATGAGCCCGGTTAGTGTAGTGTCCGGTGACATCGGAACTCACACTTCAATAGCCGGTTTCTCATTTCGGACGACGGGATCGAAAATAAAAAGGAGCGCGGTGCCGGGTTGACAGCTCAAGCCGACCCTCCTAAGATTCCGATACCAAAGGACGCAACGCCTGACTCGAAAAGGGGTTAG